>WQYR01000019.1 GCA_009781145.1 Propionibacteriaceae bacterium
CGTCAGCCCGTCTTCTGGTTCTGGTAACGGCTCCTTGAGTTTGCAGGCCTCAGCCAACACGTCCTCCTCCGCCAGGACAGCAACCGTCACGGTGACCACAACCTCAGGCGGTAGCGCCGTAACCCGTACCGTCGCGGTGAACCAACCCGGCGCTTCCTCGTCCGGCTCAACGCTGTCAGTGTCTGTGCCGGTGTGGTCGATACCGACCTCATCGGCCACCTCAGCGTTCCTCTTCGTCACCTCCAACACCACTTGGCAGTGGACATCCGATGCAAGTTGGGTGACGGTGAGCACCACATCAGGCTCACCTGGCACCCAATCGATGACCATGTCGGCGACTGCGAACACGGGGCCAGCCCGCACAGCAACAATAACTTTCACCACCACATCCGGTTCGTTGGCAACCGCCACAGTGACGGTGAATCAGCCCGGCACAACCGTGGTGACGCCATCGTTGACGCTGTCAACGTCGTCATGGACGGTGCCTTCCTCGAACTCTGCCTCGACGTCAGTCACTGTCACGTCGAACACCACCTGGAGTGCATCATCCAACGCCACATGGCTAACCGTCAGCCCAACCTCTAGTTCCGGGAATGGCACCTTGAGTTTGCAAGCCGCAGCCAACACGTCCACCTCCGCCAGATCGGCAACCGTGACGGTGACCACCACCTCGGGTGGCACCGCGGTCACACGCACCGTCTCGGTGAACCAGCCTGGCGCCACCGTGGTGACACCGTCACTAACGCTGTCAATATCGTCCTGGACGGTGGCCTCGTCGAACTCTGACTCGACATCAGTCACTGTTACGTCGAACACCACCTGGAGCGCCTCATCCAATGCAACCTGGCTAACCGTCAGCCCGGCCTCTGGTTCAGGTAACGGCTCCTTGACACTGCAAGCAGCCGCCAACACGTCAACCTCCGCCAGATCGGCAACCGTCACGGTGACCACCACCTCCGGTGGCAGTGCCGTCACACGCACCGTCTCCGTGAACCAGCCTGGCGCCACCGTGGTGACACCGTCACTAACGCTGTCAATATCGTCCTGGACGGTGCCTTCCTCGAACTCGGCCTCGACCTCTGTGTCGGTGACATCTAACACCACGTGGAGCGCATCATCCAATGCGACCTGGCTGACCGTCAGTCCGACCTCTGGTTCCGGCAGCGGATCCCTGAGTTTGCAAGCAGCCGCGAACACGTCCACCTCTGCCAGATCGGCAACAGTCACGGTGACCACCACCTCGGGTGGCAGCGCCGTGACACGCACCGTCGCGGTGACCCAACCCGGCACGTCAACGTCTACGTCCACACTGTCGCTATCCGTTCCATTGTGGGCAATACCGACCTCAACGGCCATGTCGAGCACTCTTTTTGTGACCTCGAACGCCAACTGGCAGGCAACCTCCGATGCGAGCTGGGTGACCATCAACCCGGCATCAGGGTCTGGCACCCGGTCAGTGACATTATCGGCGACCGCCAACACCGGTGCGGCCCGCACCGCGACAGTCACTGTCACAACCACCTCCGGCTCGGTGGAAACCGCCACAGTAACGGTGACGCAACCCGCAAGCGGAGCGTCCCTCGTGCCCACGCTGAACGTATCAACCGTGTCGTCCTTTACCTCATCGACCGTTCTGTCAGTGACATCCAACACATACTGGCGGGTCACATCCTCGGCCACGTGGCTGACGGCGGACCCGCAGTCCAGTGTGGGCGATGGAACAGTAACCTTGACCGCCGCACCCAACACGTCTGGAGCTGATCGCTCAGCGACAATCACCATAGCAACCATCTCCGGAGCACCCGCCGTGACAAGAACACTGACAGTGACCCAGACGAGATAGGGACACTACAGTTGTGACGGGTGTCGATTGGAGTGGTGGTGTTCGAGTACAGGGCGACCAGCAACGGGAAGGTGTTCATCTCGTGGGACCACAGGGTGGTTGTCACGCTGGTCGGCAACGACGCCGCGCGGTTCCTGGAGCGAATCGACGGGGCGGACGAGGAGTCGGCTCAACTGCTGATGGCGAGGTCGACTGGGAACTTCCGACGCGGTAACGAGAAACACCAAAAGCGGCCCTGACCGTGCCGTTGGTGCAGGTCTCGTTACCGCCCGGAGGACACCCCTGAGGCATCAGCCGCGATCTCGTCGCCAATGGGGCAGCCGACCACATGGTCATTGACCACGCCGCAAGCCTGCATCAAGGCGTAGACGTTCACCGGACCGACGAATCTGAACCCGCGCTTGTGAAGTTCTTTAGCCAAGGACGTCGACTCTGGTGTGGCGACAGGCACTGCACCAACCTCGGGACGGTCGTGGCTGGGCGGCGCAAAGCTGTTGACCAACGCCGAAAGGGTCTCACCGTCCTCATGCATTTGGCTGACGATGCGCGCCGCGTTGACGCATGCCTTTATCTTCGCCCGGTTGCGGACGATGGCCGCATTTGTCGCCAAACGTTCGACATCTTCGTCAGTGAACTTGGCGATGGCGTCAGGGTCGAAGCTAGCGAAAGCCTCACGGAACGCGTCACGCTTGTGAAGAATTGTGCGCCACGATAGACCGACCTGAAAGGCCTCAAGACAGAGGTGCTCGAAGAGCACGATTTCGCTGCTGGGACGTCCCCACTCCGTGTCGTGGTAGCTGGGGTAAAGCGGATCGGCAGCGGCATTTGCCCCAAAGCAGATGGCCGTTGGCGTCATTGATGTATGTGGATCATTCATGACATCCATTCTGTTTCAGGTCACTGACAAAAATGGTCCAGGCGGCAACCGCCCCGAATCTCACTGATCGGCCCTGGCGGCGGCCTTTGCGGCCTTCACCGCATGAATGCGCTGCTGGATTGCCTCATGGCGTTGACGGGCTTGGGCGGCATTCCCCAGCGGAATGATTGTGGGACGTCCACCTCTGCCCTGGAACACCGACCAGCGGTCGCCGTCGGCAGCCTCCACCACCCACGGGCCACGTCCACCCGGATAGGGTGTCCATGCCCGTGTGATGTCCTCGGCGGTGATCTCGGTGCGGCTCTGCAGGGCCTCCAGATATTCCGGTGGCAAACGTCCCGCCAGGCGGTCAACCCAACCCTGCGGCGTGGACGCCGGGGTCTCAACTGGCACCGGCTGCCGCGGCACCTCGGTATCAACGACGACTGCACCAGCCCCCGGCCCCTCCAGAGCGGCTGAAAGCTGATCCTGGAGCGCATCAATATGCTCGAGCAGCTTGTCTGTGTCTTTCGCCGTCAATAGATAGATCACCAATGCGAGCACCATAGCCCAAAGGGTCGCCAGAGTCGTTACAACTCCGACCGTGTCCATAGTGCGCACCGTCAACCAGCAGACGACGGTGACGACTACCGCGATGCCAAAGGTCACCGCTGCCACAAGCGGAGGACGTCCCGCCAGCATCGCGACGAAGCGCGAATCACTCGCATCTGTTGAGGTGTCAAAAGGCTCAGCCACCCTGCCAGTCTACGATCTTAGGCCAGATCGAACCGATCCAGGTTCATCACTTTCGTCCAGGCAGCAACAAAGTCAGTGACGAACTGCCCTGCCCCGTCGGCGCTGGCGTACACCTCGGCGACTGCCCTCAGTTCAGCGTTGGCGCCAAAGACAAGGTCAACCCGACTCGCCGACCAGGTGTCGCCGTCTTCCGTGTGCCCAACAAATGTTCTGGAGTCTGCGTCAACAGCCTTCCATTCGGTACCCAGTGCCAGCAGATTAACAAAGAAATCGTTTGTCAGGGCGCCCGGGTTGTGTGTCAGCACACCAAGCTGCGAGCCGTCATAGTTCGCACCGAGCACCCGCAACCCACCGATCAACACCGTCATTTCCGGGGCCGACAGCGTCAACAGACTCGCCTTGTCGATAAGCAGGTATTCCGCCGGAACCTGTGCCGCCGGGTTCAGATAGTTGCGGAAACCGTCAGCAATTGGCTCCAGCACCGCGAACGACTCGACATCCGTCCATTCCTGGGCGGCGTCCGTGCGCCCTGGGGTGAAGGGCACCTGGACTTTCACACCTCCGGCCGCCGCGGCCTGCTCCACAGCAGCTCCGCCGGCCAGCACGATCAGATCGGCCAGGGAAACACTCTTACCGTCAGTTTGCGCGGCGTTGAACTTTGCTGCAACATCGCCTAGGACGCTCAGCACTTTCGCCAACTCCGACGGGTTGTTGGCCGCCCAACCGCACTGCGGATCAAGACGAATGCGAGCCCCATTCGCCCCACCCCGCTTGTCCGAACCTCTGAAAGTGGACGCCGACGCCCACGCCGTGCGCACCATTTGGTCAATGGTGAGCCCCGACGCCAACACGTCGGCCTTGATGGACTTCACGTCCGCGTCGTCGATCAGCGGATGGTCGACGGCCGGGACGGGGTCTTGCCAAAGCAACTGCTCGGTCGGTGCTTCTGAACCTAGGTAACGCGAGGCTGGCCCCAAGTCGCGATGGGTCAACTTGAACCATGCCCTCGCGAATGCGTCTGCAAACTCGTCCGGCTGCTCCATGAATCGGCGCGCGATCGGCTCGTAGATAGGGTCGAAGCGCAAGGCGAGGTCGGTGGTCAGCATTGTTGGCACGTGTCGCTTGCCCGAGTCAAAGGCATCCGGAATAGTTTCCGGGGCACCCTTCGCCTGCCACTGTTGGGCACCGGCAGGGCTCTTCGTCAGCTCCCACTCGTACCCGAAAAGGTTCCAGAAGAAGTTGCCGCTCCACTTGGTGGGTGTCGTTGTCCAAGTGACCTCCAAGCCGCTGGTTATCGTGTCACCGCCGCGTCCGGTTCCGAAGCTGGACTTCCAGCCCAAGCCCTGCTGCTCAATGGGCGCCGCCTCCGGTTCAGGGCCGAGATTGTCGGCGGGGCCCGCACCGTGGGTCTTTCCGAAGGTGTGCCCGCCAGCGATCAGCGCCACCGTCTCCTCGTCGTTCATCGCCATGCGACCGAAAGTTTCCCGGATGTCCTTGGCCGCCGCCAGCGGATCCGGATTGCCGTTCGGGCCCTCCGGGTTGACATAGATCAAGCCCATCTGCACGGCCGCCAGTGGGTTCTCCAGATCCCGGTCACCGGTGTATCGCTGGTCACCCAGCCAGGCTGTTTCTGGGCCCCAATAGGTGTCGCCGTCAGGCTCCCAGGCGTCTACCCGTCCGCCTGCGAAGCCGAACGTCTTGAAGCCCATCGACTCGAGCGCCACATTGCCAGCCAGGATCATCAGGTCGGCCCACGATAGCGCCCGTCCGTACTTCTGTTTCACCGGCCACATCAATCGCCGTGCCTTATCAAGGCTGACGTTGTCGGGCCAACTGTTCAGCGGCGCGAAACGTTGCTGAGCCGACCCAGCACCACCGCGACCATCACTCACACGGTATGTGCCTGCCGAATGCCACGCCATCCTGACCATCAGCGGGCCGTAGCTACCGAAATCAGCGGGCCACCAGTCCTTCGAATCGGTCAAGATTTTCTTGATGTCTTCTTTTACGGCTTGCAGGTCGAGCGTCTTGAAGGCGCCGGCATAGTCAAAGTTTTCACCGTACGGGTTTTCCACCGCCGGGTTCTTGGCCAGTATGCGCAAGTTCAGGCGGTCGGGCCACCACTGCTGGTTCTCGTCGCCCCGAACTCCACCCCCGGCAAACGGGCATGTTGCGCTGGATATGTCTTTTGCTTCGGACATCTCTTTCTCCCTCTTTCTGTGTTGATGCGATTTGATTAATGAATGTTTGTCGGCCCAAGTTGCTGGCAGTCTGGGCACAGGCCCCAGAAGACGATATCCGCCACCTGAACTGTGAACCCGTGGAAGTCATTTGGAGTCAGGCATGGCGCTGAACCGACGGCACAGTCAACATCGGCGACCGCCCCGCATGACGTGCAAACGATGTGATGATGGTTGTCACCGACCCGCCGCTCATACAGCGCGGGCATACCGGCTGGCTCGATCTTGTGAACCAGACCAGCCTGCGTCAAGTCAGACAGGATGTTGTGCACAGACTGGAGGGACGTAGTGGGCAACCGCTGCGCCACATGTTCAGACACCGTCAAGGCATCAATGTGTGAAACCTCGGCCAGCACGTCCAGGACAACCACACGTCCCGGCGTCAACCGCAAACCTGCTTGGCGCAGCAAAGCCTTTGAGGCTTCAGAACGATTGACCACAAACATGAATCTACACTAAATATGAATTATTCAAAAGTAGCCCCTCCTACTTAAGCAGTCGTGACAGGCGGCGGTCGGCCAGTATGCGTCCACCTGTTTGACAGGTCGGGCAATACTGCAAGGACGAGTCGGCGAAGCTGACCTCTGCGATGGCGGTGCCACAGCGTGGACACGGCTGGCCGGCGCGGGCGTGTACCTTCAAACCAGCCTTCTTTTCGGCCTTTAGTTCACCGGCATCAAGACCTTCGGCCTGATCAATAGCCGTTCTCAAGGTGGACGCTATTGCCTCAAACAACTTGGCTCTCTGATCGGCGTCAAGACGCCCGGCGGCAGCGAATGGGCTAAGCCTGGCCACCCACAGGATCTCATCGGAATACGCATTGCCGATGCCGGCAATATTGTGCTGATCACGCAGCACACCCTTGATCTGCGCGCCGCCGGCGCGGTCGAGAATGCCGTCAAGCACTGTCGGGGTAAACAGATCATCCAGTGGCTCTGGGCCAAGGCTGGCTATGCCGGGCACGTCCATCAGATCATGAACCAGGTAGACAGCCAGACGCTGACGAGTGCCAGCCTCTGTCAGGTCGAAGCCTTTGCCGTCTTCCAGCACCAGGCGAAAGGCCAGCGGCCCGCGGCTTGGGCGAGCAGGTGTCGACGGGATGTCCTCGCGCCAACGCAGCCAGCCGGCCTTGGCCAGGTGCATCACCAGCCAAACATTCCCGCTGGACCCACCCAGCCCTAGCCCGATGAACTTGCCGCGACGCAAGGCCGACTCGACCCGTCGTCCCGCCAGGTCCTGCGGCGAGATGCCAACCGTCTTCAAGACGGCAAACGAGACGATCTCCGCGCGCTCGACGACCAAGCCGACAGCATGGGCAGCCAAGAAGTCACTCAAGGCCTCGACTTCTGGCAGCTCAGGCATGGCCCTTGCCCACATTCACCGTCGGTCAATTAGTCGTAGACGGCGATGTACCGGCCAACAACCCCACCCGTGCGCAGGTTTGCCAAAGCATCGGGGACGTCAGCCTGCTTGATGAGATTCATCGGCGGCTTGAGCGCCCCGCTGCGCATCAGGTCATACAGAGCCCCAAGGTCTTCCTTCGTGCCGGACTTGCTGCCCTTGATGGTCAACTGGTTGATGATAAGCGGGTATGTGCTGATCGTCGACTCGAGGCGTCCCATGCCAACCTGTACCAGCGTGCCGAACTCCTTCAGGACGGTCAAAGCCGCAGCAGTCGTCGTCCCAAAGCCGGCATAGTCAACAACCAGGTCGAGATCCGAGAACTTGTCGATCGAGTCGGCGACGTCGGTCAAGCCGATTTCGTCGGCCAGTTTCTGCGTCTCGGGCGCAATCTCGGCACCGTAAACCTCGCATCCCATCAAGACTGCGACGCGGGCGCCGACGTAGCCCAGGCCGCCCAGCCCGATGATTCCGACTTTCATGCCTTTTTGGGCGCCACCACGGGCAACCAGCGCGTGGTAGGCCGTGAGGCCGGCGTCCGTCGCCAAAGCGCCCAGCTCAAAGGACACCTCGTCAGGCAAATGCACCAGATTGTCTTCCGTCGCCCGCACCTTGGGGCCGTAGCCGCCGTCCCACTTGCCATAGCCAATGGCGTCGCCGTCGGCCATCATGGGCGAAAGACCGACACGATCGCCGACCTTCCACTGGTCCATGCCCTCGCCAACCTGCGTAATGACGCCGGCATTCTCGTGCCCCAGCGTCATCGGAATGCGGAAAAACATGGGCATCCAGCCCGGATCGTCCAGCGCCGATACGTCCGAGTGGCACACGCCGGCCGCCTTGACGTCAACCACAACCTCGCCCGGGCCGGCCTCGGGCTCCGCTACCTCCTCAAAAACTAACGGCTTGTCTGTTCCATAGAAACGCCACGATTGCATGATTTCCTCCTCCGCTTGACAGCCGGCTCATTCCGACTGGATTTCTCCACTCTAGGACACCCGGTTTCGCGACCGGGAATTGCCCACCAGACGATCACCTTATGCAACAGCCCTGCTGTAGACGCGGGTGCCCCACCAAAGAGCCAGCGCCAACACCGCCGCGACCACCCCGAACCCCAGCCAGGCTGTCACGTCCAGTTGGCCGGCACACAGATGACGGGCGGCATCCGTCGCGTAATACATCGGGTTGATGTGGGCCAGGACGCTGAGCCACTTGGGCCCCAGCGACATCGGCAGAAGGACGCCCGACAGCAGCGTCAATGGCAGTTGGAGCCCGGTGATAACGGCAGCCAGCGACCCGATGACCTTCATCTTCAGCCCAACTGCTGCCGAGAACGTCGAAATTGCCGCCGCCAACCCGGCCAGCAGAACGAAGGTGAGCAGCAGCCCGGCGGGGTGCACATCGAACCCGAAGACCGCCGCCACCGCCACGACGATAATGGCTGGGACGATAAACATGACCGCGTCCTTGACGGTGGTGCCAAGCAGAATTGCCAGGCGAGACACGGGCGAAACTCGGAACCGCTCGATGACGCCCGAGTTGAGTTCGCCGATCACCGTCCAGCCGGCGCCCATGCCCGTTCCAAAGGCAAACAACACCAACAGACCTGGCATGAAACCATCGATCACCGACCCGCCCGCGTAGCCTGGAGTGCCAGCCAGCGCGCCACCCAGGCCGCTCAGTAGCGGCGAAAACAGCGCCAGATACAGCAGCGGCGTCATCAACCCAGACGCCAACCAGACCGGCTGGCGCAGCATGTAACGAAGCTGGCGCGCCACCAACAGGCGGGTGGCGGTCACCAGGCCAGCCCCCCGGGTCAAAGCGTTAATGCTTGTGGCGCTGCTCATGCCACGCCTCCTTCATCTTGGGGGTCGACGGCATTCCCGCCGTCACGCAACTCGCGTCCCGTCAGGGTTAGGAACACCTCGTCGAGGCTGGCGGCCCCGCGATCAGCCTTCAACTCTGAGGGGCTGCCGTGGGCGATCACTCGTCCCTGGTCCATGATGGCCAACTCGTCGGCCAGGGCGTCGGCCTCGTCCAGATAATGCGTCGTCAGCACCACCGTCACGCCCCGCTGACGCAATGCCCGCAACTGATCCCACAAGTTGGCCCGGTTCTGCGGGTCGAGCCCTGTGGTCGGCTCGTCCAGAAACAGGACGGCAGGCTGTTGAACCATACCGAGTGCGATTTCCAGGCGTCGGCGCTGCCCGCCCGAGAATGTGCGGGCGATGCGGTTGCCCAACCCCGTCAGGTCGAAAACCTCCTGCAATTCGTCGGCCCGCCGTTGCGCTTGGGTTGCCGTCAAGCCGTACAGACGCCCTGCCAGGACGAGATTCTCATGACCGGTGGCGTCCAGGTCAGCCCCGCCCAACTGGCCGACCAATCCGATGCGCTCCCGCACTCGCGCGGCCTGCGTTTTGAGGTCGAAGCCGGCAACTGTTGCCTGCCCGGAATCGAGCGGAAGCAAGGTCGTCAGCATGCGGAACGTGGTCGTTTTGCCGGCCCCATTTGGTCCCAGCAGGCCGAAAACCGTCCGAGGTGCTACGGACAGGTCAATGTGATCGACCGCCACGATAGGGCTTGCGCCCTTGCCGCGTCCCGGGAATGTCTTGGTCAGGCCGCGGGCCTCAATCGCCCAATCCTGTGAGCTCATGATTTCCCTTTCCTCTAGAAACTGGGGGCCTTGAACCCGGCCGTTTCGAACGCCCGCATTACCTGCGCCCAATCGGGGCGTCCGTCCTTGAGATTGGCGTAAATATCACGCCACAGGTCAATGCCGCCGAGCTCGCCGGACTCGATGCGTCTTGCCAGATCTTCGGTGAAAGCCAACTCAGCCCGGGCAATGGCAAGCTGATAGTAGGCGTCGAGCGAAAAGATCTCTGGCACGAGACCAGCAATGCGTTCCCGGTCGGCTTCCATGCCGGCGACGGTTTGACGCAAGGTGTCGGCCCGGCTTCTCAGTCGATCGAGTGCCTCGTCCACGCTGACGGCCGGGAGGATCGACAAAGCCGTCAGGTACTGTGGCGACTCTTCGACGGGATTCGCCAGCAGATCGGCCAGCCAGGCACTCATTTCGGCGATGCCCGCGTCCGTCACCTGATAGGTGGTGCGGGGTGGCAGATTGCCGGCCCGCGTCACCTCGACGGCCTCGATCAAGCCGGCCTTTTCTAGCTGTCCGATGACGGTGTACAGCGACCCGAAGTTGAGCCGGGCGGCTTTGTCTTTGTATGTGCCCTTGAGATACTGCACGATGCCATAGGGGTGTGTTGGCGCCTGCCAAAGCACACACAGCGCCATCAGCGCCAATGGATTCTTGCGGGAAATCGTCATCGGGGCCTCCAGAGGTGATCATCAAGTTCAGTTATTCCAAAACGGGTACTTTGTTTAGAGTACTCGCATGGTGAGAGTTCGTCAATCCCGAATTTCCCAAAAGTTGCCCGCGTTGGCACTCCGACGCCCCGCCGCAAACCCGCCCCAGAGCCTGAGTTTTTACGAAAGATTCTCAGCGAGGGCTCCCATCAGTTGCCGGCGCGCCGTTACAATCGTGTCGTGACGAGTGAAAATGCTGAGTGGCCGAGTTTGCCTTGCGACCGACTGCCCACAGGGGCAGTGCACGAAGTCGGCCCTGATCAATTGTTCTTTTCTACGACCGACCGCTTGGGCGTAATAACGGCAGCCAACGCTGTCTTCGTGCAACTGTCGCGCTTCGGCTACAAGCAGCTGATGGGAGCACCCCACAACATCATCCGCCACCCCTCCATGCCCGGCGGGGCCTTCAAGCTGATGTGGGACACGTTGGAGGCGGGGCAACCATTCTGCGCCTACGTCGACAATCTCGCTGCCGACGGCAGCACCTACTCTGTGCTCGCCACCATCACGCCACTGGGCGCCGACCAGTACCTGTCGGTGCGCTGCCGCCCCCAATGCGTCGACTTGAGGCATGCCGCCATCTCGATGTATCAAACCACGCGCCCCCTCGAACTGGCCACAAGGGCGAACGGGATTACCGCCCGGAACGCGGCAACATTCGGCTTGACGCGGCTCGGTCAGTTGCTGAACGAGGCAGGCTTCCCCACCTACGAGGACTTCATGAACGTCGTCCTGCCGTCCGAAATGGCAATTCGGTTGTCGTCCCCGCAACCGCGCCGACCCGGCGCGACCGGCCCCGCCGCCCAACTGCTTGACGCCACGAACACCCTTTCTGACGCCCTCCAAGACTGGCTCACCCGCCAGTCACGGCTGGCCGATGTGGCACACAATCTCCAGTTGGCCATCCCCCAGTTGCGTCAATCAATGGACAACGCCCTGGCCACCGGGAAGACTCTGACGCAGACAGAGTCGAATGCCTTCGACCCGGTGATGATCTGGATCGACCTTTGGGCGCAGATGATGCCAAGCGTCGAGAACGTGCTGAATCATCTGACCAAACTGTTGGCTGACCTGCGTCAATCCTGCCTTCGCACCGTCTTCCAGTTGGCGCTGACCACCCTGCACACGCAGGCGGTGGCCCAGTTTTCCGTCGAACTGATCGACGGCGTCACTGTGCCGGATTACGACGAGAACGCCCGGCTGGCGGCCCTCAACGTGTTGGCGCGCGCTTTGGCCGACGGCTATGCGTCGACCCAACGCCGGGTGGTGAACAACTCGGCGATGGCCGCCGACACCGCCACCAACGTCACTTTCGCCCACGACCTTTTGGACGTGCCACGCCAAGTCATTGCCCACTGGAGCACGGTGGCCGACACCACCTCCGGTGCCGCAGCCGCAAAACTACCCAAAGTGGTCGAACAAGTCCGGCAGACTGACGAATCCCTGGCGCTGCTGGACGACTTGAGTCACCAGATCTCGGCAATCGCCCAAGAAACACCGGCCACTCGTGTGAACGAAGCCCTACGCCAGGTACTTCAGCGGATGTCCGAACTGTCTGGCCAGCCAGCACCGTACGCAGCCGAGCCGCCCACACCGGGGACGCGCTACGACACCACCGCCTGAGCGTAACTGGGCCGTTTGATGTCTGTCTATGCCCTGTTCATTGCCGTGTTCTTGGCCTGTGCCGTGGAGGCCGTCGAGGCAACTACGATCGTGGTCGCCGCCGGCGCAACGCGGAACTGGCGATCGGCATTGACGGGCGCTGCGATCGCCTTCGTCGTCCTGTGTGTCATTGTGGCCGTCCTGGGCCCGTCGATCATGCTTCTGCCGATCTGGGTCTTGCGGACTGTCGTCGGCGGGTTGCTTCTGATCTTCGGGTTGCAGTGGATCACGAAAGCCATCCTGCGTGCTGCCGGGATGAAATCGCGTCACGACGAGGCGGCGATCTATCAGGCAAAAACCACAGAGGCCGAGAGCGCCAAGGCAGAACGAAAGTTCGGCGTGTCGGATTGGTATGCCTTCACGCTGTCTTTCAAAGGGGTGCTGCTGGAGGGCTTGGAGGTCGTCTTCATCGTCTTAACCTTCGCCACCAATGACGGGCACATGCTGGTGGCCCTTCTGGCGGCCGGACTGGCCATCTTGATCATCGTCGCCATAGGCGTGATCGTCCGCGGCCCGCTTTCTGCGATGCCGGAAAACACCCTGAAATTCATCGTCGCGATTTTGTTGACCACCTTCGGCCTGTTCTGGGGCGCCGAGGGTGTCGGCGCAACCTGGCCGGGTTCGGACGCCGCACTGCTTGTCATCGCGCCCTGCGTTGCCGCGTTCGCATTGTTGCTGACGTGGGTGTTCACGGTGGTCAGACGCCGACGCACCAACGTGGCGGCCGCAACCCACCCCGCTGCCCCTGCCACACCGGCCAAGAAGCGCAGTTGGATCGCCTCGTTCGGAGCCTTCTGGTACGACTTCATAATTGGGGACGACTGGCAGATCGCTGCAGGCGTCGTCGTGATGCTTTGCGCACTGGCTGCGGCGAGCACTTGGCCACTGGCCTGGGTGATCGGGGTTGTCGGGGTTGCTTTCTTGATCCCCTACAGCAGTTATCGGGCCGCCCGGTCGTAGCCGAACGCCAGCGCGCCTACGCCATCACCTGCGACCATTCGGCGCGGCGGAACAGGAAGCGTTGGGCCGCCTGCTGGGCGCCAGACAGGCTGTGGTTTGCACCCCAGCCGCATTGCACCTCGTTGGCGGCCGGCACATCGGAGGCGTTGACTATGTCGCGCAGAGTGGCCTCCACAAGGGCGAGGACATCGTCGTAATCCCGGTCTCCTGACAGGATCAGATAGAACCCCGTCTGGCAGCCCATCGGCGAGAAATCGATGATGCCGTCATCGTGGTTGCGGGAGAACTCGGCGAACATATGCTCAAGGGAGTGAACCGTCGTCATGGGCAGGTGCGCGGTGTTCGGCTGGGTGAACCGCAGGTCATACTTGACGATCACGCAGCCCCCGGGCAGCACTTTTCGGTCGGCCAGGCGCACGAACGGCGCGGCCACAGCCCGGTGGTCCAGATTGAAAGATTCCACATTCATACGATCTGCCATACAAGCAAATCTACCGGTACAGCAACAGTCCGGCGGTGAACGAGGCCACGTTGGCCAGTTAGACTGGCCTTGAAAGGAGCACCATGCCCACCAAAGCAACCGCCCCGCTGCCAGACCCCGAATCGGAACCAACTGCAGCCATTGACCCCATCACCACCACAGATGACCCGGCCATAGCCGATACTGAACCAGTCGTCGTCGCGCCTGTCGCTGCCGCAGCTGGCTCCGCCCCCATACCAATCCCAGCCCAACCCAACCAGCCACCAGTCAGCGCGCACCCCTATGATCCGGACCAGAATGCCATGCCTGGCCAGCCAATCATGATGTACGCCCCCTATGTGCCCCCGCCGCCCGCACCGTCCCCTATCAGGGACCCCCGCGAGTTCGCCCGCCGGGTGCTGCCTTTTTCAGCCTGGTTCTGCTTGATCGTCTCAATTGTGGCCGGGATCTTCTGGCTTATCATAGGCATCTCGAGTGCCAGTTCATCCTATGATGGCGGCATCTATGCGCTTCTGGGCCTGGGTGGCTTGATCGTCAGCTTGGCCATCGGCCTGTTCGCCTTCGCTCACCTGCTCGGCATGAAGCACACCATGGAGATGCAAATGTACCGGCCGGTCCCTATCCCAGTGACGTAGTCAAACGCAGAGGTTTGCGTGCCGACCGCGCCAAGCCTCTACTGCGCCCGGAAACTCTGCAGGTCGGCGATCATCTGGGCCCTGGTTTCGGATGGTTGGCCCGTCACCAGGTCCATGCTGTGCAGGCTGCTCAGGGCAGCGGCTTGCAGTGCCGGGTCGATTCGTCCCGTGATCTTGATCTGCGCAAAGCCGGCGGCATATGTAACCATGACGCTTTGCGTCGCAGCCGGGCCGTCGGACGCCACCAGTTGCTCCACCGCTTCGGTGGATAGGTCCGCTACGGAGTAGTAGGTCATTCCCCAATACTTGCCGACTAGCGTCGCGGGGAAGGCGGCGAAGTCGAACGCCTTGTCTTTGCGCAACACCGTTTGCATGGTCGACAGCACGTCGTCGCCCTCGTCGCTGCCGAACGGCGCGTCCTCGTCCGTGCAGTCAAAGTACAAATCTTGCGTAAAGTGGGCGCGGAACCTCGGGTGGGACGTCAACCGATGAACGCCTACCTCCGGGTCGTCCATGTAGAGCTGCGCGTCGGCATCGAATTGCGGGAAGGGCTGGTACCCACCCTTCGTCTTGGACGCGACGAGCTTCGCGGCTTCCTCGGCGCATTCCTGCGCGTCGGAGAACTCTTTTAGCAGATAGCGGCCCGTCGTCCCGGTCTTGCCCCAATTGACGGCAAATGCGTCACCAGATGCCTCGACTCGCCAAAACTTGTCACTGCCATCGCCGACGAAGCGAAATGCCTGCATCTGTGTATCCATACCCACAGCGTAACACGGCGAAAACAACAGGCTCGGCCGTCAATGCATCCATTTGCCTCGGCCCATGCGCGCCTGACAATCCGCAATATTCTCAACCGCTGACTGGGCATCGCCAACTGAGTCGGCGTCATCGCGCGGGTTGAAATCAAGTGAACGTCGAAAGCAGGCGATGGCGTCGCTGTACATGGCGAGACAGGAGTATGTGTTGCCGGCAACTAGGCAGATGCGAGCGTTAACTGACACGTCAACCTGCGGCCGCAATTCGTCCACCAACGAACGGGCGAACCCGCGCGTGGCGGGCACATTCGAAAGGTACTGCGCACACATTATGCGCGCATACAAAGCGGCTCCAGAAAGGTGCTGCGGCTCCTCACCAGCGCCCTTCTCCTGCCAGTCCACCAGGCGGTTAACCCACACCGGAATCTCATCTGCCCGGTTGAGGTAATACAACTGCATTGCGGTATTGCAGATCCAATCATTGGGGAAGCTACCGGTGAATCCTTGCTCCACCTCGTGCCACAACGCCTCCGAAGCGCTGACGTATATCTCGCGCCACCGGGCATGGTCGGCCTCGTCCAGCATTCGCCAGGCCACCACGTCGACGGAGATATTGCGCACCGTGCGCTGCATGCCCGGATAGTGCTGCGGCAAGACGTAGGCCTGCAACCCCTTGGTATGGACTCCCACAGACTTGGCATAACGCCGGTCGTCGCAATATACATCAGCCAGCGCATTGCACATCAACGAGTAACATCCCGGGCTGGCATCAAAACGCTGCCCCTCGCCGGTACTGAAGAAGTGCTCCATATGTGCCAAACCCTGCTCCAGGGTGGCGGTGTACATTGTGTGCCAGATGGCTGCGGCCACCGCCCGCTCGCCTTCCTCGCACTGCTGCAACATGGCCTCCATCCCGACTGGCTCTGGCTCCAGCACGGAATCCGTGCCGCCGTTCGACCAAATGGCAAACCTCATGGCGTCACCTCCGCTGCTGACGATCGGCGGTGCGATAGACACCGCCTCCAGCACGCCGAAGGCTTTGAGTCGTGTCATCAAGTAGATATGCAAAGTCGACCCGTCGACCATGCCACCATCGACCAGATCCTGCAAACGGACAGCCGCCTGGACGTCATCGATGAGACCCTGGTTTCTCTCAACCAACACTGAGAAACGCTCGATCCAAGGGTTGTCAGGGTCACACTCCGACGCCAGTTGTCGGGCCGCCGCGAAAACCGCCGGCGCCGCTTTGGCCACATCGGGCTGGCCGGTCAGCGCTGCGAAAACCCGCGCGTGAGTGGGCGACAAAACGGGAAGGACGGATGGATCGCCGAAAGCGTCCTCAAACAGCATGCCACCGTAGGCACAAATACGCATGACGCAGATCGGCCACCAGGCACTCTGGTCGGAACCATCGGCCAGCCGGGCGCGGATCAACGGCCGCAGAATGTCCCAGCGCGAATTGGAATTGGCGAACAGGTAGAGGTATTCGGTGACGACGCGGCCAGCCTCGTCAATGCGCCCCGCCTCAATTAGCCACGGCACGTCGTACTCAAAGAAATCGTCTTGGCCCGTTTCGCATGGATCAAGAGAAACCGTGGTCGTTTCCCGCAAGGCCAAAGCCCCGGCGAGGTCCCCTGCAGCGTACAGGCTGCGCGCCTTCAGGCGGGCCAGTCGAACCTGAGTCTCGCGCCTTTGGGCCGGGGCCAAATGTCGCGTCATCGCCGTCACTGACTGAACGATGTCATCACAACAACGCGGAAGAGCCTCAACAATGGCGTCCCCCAGCGAAAGCCAATCCTCCGCGCGGACGACCTGCGGCGGCACTGCCGACGCCATGACCGCCAGGGCCCGTACGGCCTCCTCGCGCGCCAGTTCGGCCTGCCCATCGTTGCGCAAAGCTTGCGCCCTCGCGGCATGGTCCAACGACTCCGCGACGCCGCGCCGCTGGTCCGGTACCCCACCCGTCAACGCCTCGTCACGGCGATCGTCGGGGAGGCTTTCTGTGGTCACGGCACGAAGTATAGTTGCGCGAACCGCACCTGCGGGTCATTCTGAGGTCGAGCCGTTCAGTCGCCTGCCAAAATCGCCCACATCACGGCGTCCCTGATGCCCTGGTTGGAGCGCTCCCGCGCCCGCAGCACGCCTTCCTGGCGCATACCGCACTTGGCCATCACCCTTCCGGACGCCGGGTTGTCCGGGTCATGGACCGCCTCAACACGATTGACGCCCACCTGGTCGAAAAGGAACCTGATCACGGCACCCGTCGCCTCTGTGGCGTACCCCTGGCCCCACCATTGGCGCCCGAGGGAGTAGCCAACTTCCTTCATCTCGATTTCGTCGTGCCCGCCCTTGGCGACGATGCTGCCGATCAAGGTGCCGTCGGCGTTCAACTCAACGGCCCACAGGTAGGTTTCATCGGAGTCGTAGGACGTCATAGCCTCGGTCAGGTACTGCCGCAGAGGCGCTTTGTCGGTGTAGGCGGGCCATTTCAGGAACTTGGTGACCTCCGGGTCAGATGCCCAGTTGTCAAACATGGCGTCCGTGTCGTCAATGCTGAATCGGCGCAAGAGCAGCCGATCGGTTTTCAATGTCTGGGTCCCTAGATTGTGCATTCTGGCAGCTTACAGTGACGGCTCACGACCGTTGAACATCAGTGCCCGGCATTTTGCTCGAAGCGTCCCAGATTGTAGGTGATGACCGCGCTCAGGAGCCTCTCAAACGCATCGACGGGAATGTCATACGGCACCCGCAAACTGCCTTTGGCAGACTGCACGCCAAATGATTCGAATGAGTGGATGACCGCCTCGTCGATACCAAATGTGCCGTAAATGCCCAGATGCTGCTTGGCGGCCATGACGAAGAACAGTTGCTGCGTCGCCTTCGTCGACCCAGCCGGGTAGAACCCCGGCATGGCGTAGCTGACGCGCTCGACCACTGCTGGATAGAGCTCATGCACAATGCGGCGTGTGGCCTGCATCAAGGCGCATTGATGGTCAGAAAGACTCTCGTCGACAAAGTAGGCGTCAAATGGTTTCGCCTTGTCCATTCGTCCAGTCTAGACAACACCTAGACTGTTCTGATGCGATTGGACGTTTGGCTTTGGGCGGCCCGGTTCTTCAAGTCCCGCTCGCTTGCCACGGCCGCCTGCCGCGCCGGCAAGGTCCGGATCAATGACGTGATCGCCAAGGCGTCGTCCCAAGTTGACGTGGGTGACGCCGTAACCTGGCGCGACCCCTTGCGCAATCGTGACGTGCTGGTTGTCGATCTGCTGCAGCGACGGGTCGGTGCCCCCGAAGCGGCCAAAGCCTACGTGGACCGTTCGCCCGCGCTGCCAACCAAAGAGGAACGCGGCGCAGTCCCGATGCGCGACCGAGGTGCCGGGCGTCCCGAGAAGAAGGACCGCCGCGATCTGGACGAACTGCGGGGATTTCACAAATAGACCGGAATGTGTCTCAGGTTCTTGAGTGTGGTCGGTGCTTCGACCCGCTAGGCGTCACAATGGATGCACGGTCGGCGACAGTCGCCACCACCGCCACATGACAGGATTCACCATGCGACACTCCGAGCGACTCGACCGGTTACCATTCACCCGGCTGCACACCAAACTCTTGACCGGCTCGGGCATCGGCTGGGCCCTGGACGCGATGGACGTGGGGCTCATCTCTTTCGTCATCTTGAAACTCGGCGTCATCTGGCAGCTAACGGACGGCCAGAAAGGCTGGATCCTTTCGGCCGGCTTCATCGGCATGACGCTAGGCGCGTCGTTGGGTGGCCTGCTGGCAGACAAGATCGGACGACGTCAGGTGTTCGCCTTGACGTTGTTGATTTACGGCCTGGCCACCGGGGCGTCGGCGTTGACGATGGGGGTCGGCGCGCTGATCGCCTTGCGCGTGCTGGTTGGCCTGGGCCTTGGGGCTGAACTGCCCGTCGCGTCCACCCTGGTGTCGGAATTTGCGCCCGCCCGCATCAGGGGTCGCATCATCGTCATCTTGGAAGCGTTCTGGGCGTTGGGGTGGACCTGCGCCGCGTTGATCGGCTATCTGCTCGTCCCCCGAGGTGACGTCGGGTGGCGCTGGGCGTTGGCGCTGGGTGCGGTTCCGGCGATCTATGCGATCTTCGTGAGGGCGAAGTTGCCAGAGTCGGTGCGGTTCCTGCTGAGCAAGGGACGGGTGACCGAGGCCGACCAGATCGTCGCCGATTTCGAGCGCGCCGCCGGCCTACCCGTTGTTGCTGACGAGAGCGAGACTGTAGCCGAGGAGGCTGCCGCCGAACCGGCCCCCGGTGTTGGGGCGCTGTGGTCTCCCGCCTTGCGCCGCCGCTCGATCGTCATCGCCTTGGTATGGTTCTTCGTCAATTTCTCCTATTACGGCGCCTTCACGTGGCTGCCGTCCTTGCTTGTGAAAAGCGGCATTGATATCACCAAGTCTTTGCAATACATGCTGCTGATCACGGTGGCGCAAATACCGGGTTACGCGGCCGCCGCCGTCACCATCGAAAAGTGGGGACGACGCCCAACCTTGGCGGTATTCCTGGCAGGCGCGGCATTGTCCGCGGCTATCTTCTCTCAAGTGCACCAAAACTGGTCCATCATCACGGTCGGCATGATGCTGTCATTCTTCAACCTGGGAGCCTGGGGCGCCCTGTACGCCAGCACGCCGGAGCTGTTCCCGACCGCCCTGCGCGGCACCGGCGCCGGCTGGGCGGCAGGGTTCGGGCGCATCGCCTCGATCATCGGCCCGCTCGTCGTCCCCGCCATTTTGGCACTCGGCCTCTCGACGTCCTGGGTGTTCGCGCTCTTCGGCGTCAGCTTCCTAGCCGCCTGCCTGCTCAGCCTCGGACTGCCAGAACTCAAGGGAACCGACCTGGAGTAGCAATTCCGCTGGACGCTGCGGCGGCGGCCTACTTGGCCAACCCCGATGCCGCTGCTATGGCGGCCAATCTGTCCAAGGCCTTCAACACCGGCTCCCGATTCTTGGCGGCTTTCATCCAGGCGGGCAGACGCGACGACCATGAGGCGTTGCCGCCGTGGCGTTCGTCACGCAATGTTGCAGCAACATAGCAGTGCAATTGTGCCAAGTGTCGGAAGTTGTACGCCCAGACCTCCCCCAGCGACATGCTCGTTGACAGCAGCAACGGCAGTCTGAACCATGGACCCTTTGACTCCTCCCATGCACAGGAGTTGCCGTCATACTCAGCGCGATACAGGCACTTGGTGCATCGCACCGTCCTGTTCGTCTCAGCGGCAGGGCCGCCGCATTTCGGGCATGGCA
>WQYR01000020.1 GCA_009781145.1 Propionibacteriaceae bacterium
CCAGCGTCATGGCGTTGGAGAAGGCCCCGCGCGTGGCGATGCTGCGGGGCAGGACGGAGTCGTCCCCGTCTTGGTAGTACCGCTTGCACAAATCGACGATCAGCGCCCCGGCCTGGTCGAACAACGCCTTCCGGGCGGCGTTCGTCGATACCAGCGTGCCGTTGCCCGGCAGGCCCAACCCCAGCGCCTCGACCAGGCAGTTCATCGAGTTGGCGGTGAACATGCCCGAGCATGACCCGCATGTCGGGCAGGCGGTAGCCTCCGCTTCGGCCAGTTCGGCGTCGTCCACATTCGGGTCGACGGACATGATCATCGCGTCAATCAGGTCAAGACGAGTGACCTTGCCGTCCCCCTTGAGGTGGGCGCGTCCGGCCTCCATGGGGCCGCCGCTGACGAACACAGTCGGGATGTCCAGGCGCAGGGACGCCAACAGCATGCCCGGGGTGATCTTGTCGCAGTTGCTGATGCACACCATCGCGTCAGCCTTGTGCGCCTGCACCATGTATTCGCAGGCGTCGGCGATGATCTCGCGGCTGGGCAGCGAGTACAGCATGCCGGTATGACCCATGGCGATGCCGTCGTCAATGGCAATGGTGTTGAACTCGAACGCCAAGCCGCCCGCCGCCTCGATGGCGGCCTTTACCCAGCGGCCAACCTCGGCCAGGAACATGTGCCCGGGGACGAACTCAGTGAAACTGTTGGCAATGGCGATGACGGGTTTACGGGCGCGGATGTCCTCGCCCGTCATGCCCAGGGCCCGCCAAAGTGCCCGGGCCCCGGCGAACTGGCGTCCGTCCAGAGTGGTCCGCGATGGCATGTCATGTGCAGTAGTCATGGGTCAACGCTAGCCCAGTTGAAGGACGAGGACGCAAGCGTCCCGCCAGGTGTCTACCCGGGCTGGCGTCCCCGGCGCTGCGGATTGATGATTTTGGCCACGGTCTCGGGCGTCAGCCCCACCTGCCTGGCTATTTCGGCGTAGGTGAGGCCGTCGCGCCTGTGCAGCAGCGCCACCAGCATGTCCCGACGTTGCTGGTGACGCTGCGCCTCGTCACGGGCTTGTTGGGCGGCCCGCTGGGCCTCCCGCGCCTGCTGCGCCGTGACGTTCATGTACCCGCTTCGCCTCTCAGATCTCACCCCGGGCGAAGTCCGTGATGACGTTGGGCACAGCCGGGTCGAAACCGCACACGTCGAGCATGCCAGCGTCGTTTGGATCGGCGATGGTGAACCCCGTCGACGTTGTGCCGACTACGACGAGCTTGGCTGGAATGCCCATCTTCTCGCGGTAGTCGCGCAGCGCCTGGTGTGGCTTGATGTCACCGGCCCAGGTCTCCGAGTCCGTGTAGACGACAAACAAGTCGACCGGCATCTTTCGATCCAAAGCCCACAGCATGGGCAGCGCGCAGTCCGTCCCGGAGAAGGGCAGGCGCGCCATGTATGAGCACACATCATCGAGGCGCTGCCGGGGGCTGATAGCCAGCTCCGAGATTGCCTGCGCGTACGTGCCTGTTTGCTTGAGATCAGTGAAGCCAACAATGGTGTAGTCGTCCTCGACGTTGGCAGTCACCAACGCCATCGCGGCGGTAGCCTCGCGGGCGCTGATCGGCATGCCCCCTATCGGCACCGACATCGACCCGGAAACGTCCAGCGCCAACAGCACGCGCTGGCCGGTCGGGGTAACGGCCTTGTACGCCGTGTAAAACGCGGCGTCCAGGGCGTCAACGATGTGCTGGTTCGGCGTCCACTCGCCGCGCCCACGCGCACCACGTCCAGAGGCATATGTGCGCAACGCCACCAAAACCTGCATGGGGTGAATGCGCCCACCAACAATGCGCTTCTCGTCTTGCAGTTGGGCGACTATGCGCTTGCCCGTTCTGCCGGTGGCCAGCCCGAGGCGGGTCAGACGCGGCAGTTGCCGCATCAGCGCGGTTTGAGGAACACCGCCGGCCAGCAAAGCTTCCCAGACTTCGGCTGAGTTCAACCCGACATCAGGGATCGCCTCCCAGGGGACGGTGGGATTCGCCGCGACGAGCTTGCCGATGCCCTTGACGTTCCCGGCTGCGCCGAGCGCCTGCATCTTCTCGAACACGCCGACGAGCGGCAAAGTCTCAGCCAATGAGGCAGCGTCATCCGGGCCCGTCTTGCCTAGTATCCAATCGAATAGCTTGGCGCGGTCTGGGTCGCTGGTCTTCGGGTGGGCCAGGCGAAGCAGGTCGCCGTGCGTCCACCCGTCACGCTGACGGTACTTCACCGCCTGGTACGTCACGTCGGCGACAGGCTTGTCGGTGTACCAGGCACCGACAGCCCGACGCAGCCCACGTCCCCACGAGCGGAATTGCTTGACGTAGCCGGCGAAGGTGAACAGCATGGTGCCTGTGCGGGCGACGGCTGACAGCTTCGACAGTGCATAGGCGCGGCCCGCCTCGTCCGCTTCCGACGCGGCAATGGCGAGGGCAAACAGTACCGGGTTCTGCTTCGGCGCGGCCCCCGACGTCGAGACGGCGACGATCTCGTCCACGAGTGCGATCGGGTTGGTCTTGGCCAGTCGAATGACCACCTCGGCGTTGTCGGCGGCAAGCTGGGTGTCCTTGACGTAATAGGTGCCGCCGTCCACGCCGATCATCAAGAACCGACGCAGACGTGCCATGTCGTCCACCTGAAAGACGTAGCCGCCAGCGTCATTGCGCACCTCATTCGGGCGCGACTGCTGGGTCTGCGGGGTGTGGCGCGTGCTGATGCGCGCCAGGGCATCTTCGTTCGCCATTTTCGTACCATCCTTCCTGATGGTCATGCGTGGCAGACGATGGGCCTGAAGGCCTGGCGGACAGGGCATGGCAGCCGGGTTGGTCATTTTCGATGTGATAACCGACTGCCCTCGGCCCGCCAGATCACCAGGCCCATCGTCTGTTCAGTTGTAGGCGCGCCGGACATGTTGGCGTCACCGGACATTGCTCTACCTATTGAGCTACGCGTCCTTTCGGACGCGGCGGGACTTGAACCCGCAACCCATACCATAAGAAGGATAACCGACGACTTTCGGCCCAACGCGTAACACCCACTGTAACACGTTACAGTGAAGGGTGCAACCCTCTTCGAAACCGTCCCATCCGTCGATCGTGCACTGAGGAACCGCAGGTGCAAAACTCCACCCAAACGCCGCCTCGGGACCCGCCTGCACGATTGGGTGCGGCCATACCCCGAAAAAGGCCCCGTTTGGCCACACGACGTCACTATTTCGTCTTGGTCCACCGCAAACACCGTGTTTGGGTGCGGTTTTATCATCAACCTGACCAACCAGGCTTGCCACCGATTCTGGCGCCCGCAAAACCACCATAAGTATGCACATGTTGACTATGCCGATTGCTGAGGCTCGGACGCGATTCTCGCAGATCGTGGACGAATCCGTCACTACCTATCAGCGCGTCGAAGCACTGCCGCCGATGTGCTGATTGTCCTACCGTCCTCGTCTTTGACCCGGCCTCACTTCACGGCAAACACCCGGATACGCTTACCTTCATGGCTCAGGAAGACCCCGTGCGCCTCGTCATAGCTGGTGGGCGTGATGGTCGGATCTTGCAGTAACACACGTCCGTCTCTGGCAATGACCACCAGCCCGATTGTCTTGGAAAACGCGCAAAACCTTGCCTCATCAATCTGATAGACGAGTTCGGTGGACGCCAGGTTGACTGGCTCGCTTGGCAGCACGACTTCCTTCGCCTTTTTCTCTCGTCTATCTGCGCGGTACAGGCGTATCTGCCAGTCCTCATCAAAGGTTTGGATCTGGTCATCGTCGTCCTCGTGCGCCGGTTTGTAGGGGACGGCGATGGTGTCGTCGTCCACCCAGCAGACGGAGCGTCCCTCGTGTACCAAAGAGTACAGATGACAGGAGGTGACGCGATGGTTGCCTACGAATTCGGCAATGTCGAAAACGGCTGCGTCATCGTAAGAACCCCAATACCAGCCAGCGCTTACGAACTTCGTCTTGCTCGGGGAAAGCGCCAATTTGCCGTAGAAATGGTCAAACTCGGTGGGCCATAGCAGCTTGATGGCCTCATCGAAGTCCTTGTCGAAGTCGATATGGTGTTTCTCGGCATCCACCTCGATCCGCGATTTGTCGGCCGTCACCACCTGCCGGGTAGCGAGGTTGGCGACATCGACGCGGTCCCAATCCGTCCCATAAATCATGTACGGGTCGCCGTCACCACCCCGGAACAGCGCGATCGGGTATTTGCAATGGTTGAGGAGTTTATCTTCGCGCGTGAGGCACAGGAGGTAATCCTGCGCGAAATTGTAGACAAATCCGTGCGCCTTGAAGTCGTTAACCAGGACGAAGATGTCGCCCATCGTGTAGATGGACGACGGACTTGACGGGTCGAAGCCGCCGTCAGGGTAGACGACGATATTGGAACCAGTCCGGAACAGCCGCCGCTGCGTGTTTGTGTCGATTTCGTGCATGATGACATAACCATCGGTTGTCAGCGCCACCAAACGGGTGTCGCCGAGCAAAGCTGATGCTTGAATGTTGCCGGAAATGTCGAGTGTGACATCAATGCTCTGAGTAATGGTTGCCATGGGCCCCACAGTAGTCCAGCCAGCGGGCATGGCAGGGCCCGCAACGCCAGTCAGCTTTCGGCGATGTTCAGCGCGGCGACCGCCCGGGCTCGCACCTCGTGGTCGACGCCTGACTGCTTGGGCGACGTCACCCTGATGGTGAACACCATCTGCTTGGTGTCGAACGACGTCAGACCCAAAAAGACGGGTGGACGAAGCATCTTGTCGTGCCAAGTGGGGTCGTCCTCAAGGTCGTCCACCACCTGCCTCAGCGCAGACGTCACCTGTTCAGAGTCGCTGCTGGCTGGCACAGTGATGGCCACGTCCGTCGTCAACCAGCCCTGCGACTGGTTGCCCAGTGTCGTGATCTCGCCGTGACGGACGTACCAGACCTCGCCGTCCGCGCCCTGCAGGCGGGTGACGCGCGAACCGATTTCCTGGACCACGCCGCGCACACCGCCGGCGTCAATGGTGTCGCCGATGCTGTACTGCCCCTCGAAAACCATGAACATGCCGGCGATCAGGTCCTTGATCAGCGACTGCGCCCCCAGGCCAAGGATGACGCCGGTGACGCCGGCGGACGTCAGGAACGGCGTCAGGTTGATTCCCAGTTCGCTGAACACCGTCAGCGCGATAATGACGCCAATTACCCAGTTGACAACCAGGCACAGCACGCGGGTGAGCGTGTCGGAGCGGTTGGCGGCGCGTTCTTCCGGGGAGGCCCCGCTGGCCGCCAATACCGTGACGGCGCGGGCGCTGTGCTTGCGTTTGGCGCCTGGCACCGTCACCTCGTAGAGACGGCGGGACGACGCCCGGACGGCTCGGCGGATCGCCCGAACGGCGATGAACCGCACAACCAACCCCGCGGCGACAATCACGACGATATGCCAGGTGACGTCAACCCACGGCAAGCTCAACCACTTTTCCACCCCTCCATCTTGCCAGGTGGGTGGGCCAAAGGCTGACGGCTAGGCTAACTGCGACACCCGGGCCGGCGTCACTTCCATGAGGGAGGCCACGTCGCGCACCGTCATTCCCTGGGCACGAAGCGACGCCACAGCTTTGCGGGACGCCTTCGCCATCGCGCTTTGAGCCTGAGCGAGCTTGGCGCGGGCAGCCTTCGCCTCGTCAATCTGGCGCTGCTCAGCCGACGGAAGCTTCGGTATGACGGTGACGGCAAAGCTCGCCTCGGGACGGTCCAGCAACAGGCACGCGGCATCTTTGACCATGGCATCGACCTGATCCAGGCGACGCACCTGGGTATGCAGTCCGCGCACCGCCGGGACGTCGACAATCCACCAGCCGTCAAATCGTTCGCACAGAGCAGTAAGTTCCATCATCTCCATGTCAATTCTCCTCAATGTCTGCAATAATCTTCCGGGCCAAAGGTTCCTTGATCTCCTTGTGCCGAGGAATCGTTGTCAGCAGATCCCCGACAGCAACCTTGGTGTGACTGCCGCCCTCTGTGTAGACAGCAGTCTGACCACGCTCCTTGGCGATCTTGTTGATCCTCGCGATCAGGTCTCCACGCTTCATGACGGGAGTATACCCCTCTTAACTTGCCCAAGTCAAGGCCTCTATACTTGGATTGGGTTACTCTTCGGCGCCATACCGCAGACCGTCCCGCTGGGCTACGCGGCGGCCAGCGCTGCCAACTCGTCTGCCGTCAGTTCCAGTGTGGCACCTGCCAGCAGAGCTGGCAACTGGTCGACGCGGCTGGCCGAGGCTATCGGTGCAGCTACAGTCGGCTGAGCACGCAACCAGGCCAGGGCCACGGATGCCGGAGCGACACCATGCGCGGCACCGATTTCGTCCAGGGCCTCCAAGACGGTCTCGCCCTGCGGCAAGTACTTGGACGCCCCCTGCGCTCGATCGCCCGACGGCACCACACCGGGACGGTATTTTCCGGTTAGGAAGCCAGATGCTAGCGAGTAGTAGGGCAGGACACCCAAATCAGAGCGGGTGGCGGCGTCACGTAAACCGTTGGTCTCGAACGCCCGTTCCACCAGGTTGTAATGGGGCTGAAGGGCGACCGCCGCATGCAGGCCGTCCGCCTTGGTGACCTGCATCCATTCGTCAATGCGGGTGGCGCTGTAGTTCGAGATTGCGATGTAACGCACCTTCCCGGCGTCCACCAACTCTGAAAGGGCACCCACACTCTCGGCCAGCGGCACGCTGGGGTCATCGTAGTGGGCGTAATACAGGTCGACGTGGTCAGTGCCCAACCGCGTCAGGGACGCATCGATGGCGGCCTTGATGTTGGCCGGGCGCAGGCCCAGGAAACTGGGGTGAGTCGACACCTTGGTGGCGATCATGACATCGCCGCGGTTGTGACGAGCGGCCAGCCACGCCCCGATGATCGTCTCCGACTCGTCGCCGGAATTACCCGGCACCCAATGCGAGTAGCCGTCAGCGGTGTCAACGAGGTTGCCGCCGCCGGCGACGAAGCCGTCCAGCAGGTCGAAGCTGGCTGCCCGATCAGCCGTCCACCCAAAGACGTTGCCACCAAACACAAGCGGGAAAACGTCGAGATCACTGTTACCGATTTGTGTCATGAAGACCACTCTACGCGGCTTCACCACCGCTTCGGCTAGTCAGTCGACGTACGTGATTTCCTGCCAATTCAGCAACTGAGAAATGTCAAAATCGATCCCTAGGACGGCTTTGAGATCGTTAACCGTGAGGTCGCCGCCCGCCGCGGCTGTGTCCGACAAAGCTATTGGAATGCCGTCACGCGTCACCCTCCGCGAGGTCACATTATTGACGCCCGGGCTGGGCGACGGTGACGCGACGGTTTGTGTCCCGTGCCAAGTGTGGCCGCCAATGGTCCAGGTGGCTTCATTGACCGCACCAGTGTAGGTTCCACCCGATGCCCTGACGGCATCGCCCAGCAACGACGAGTAGTCCCTGCTTCTCGAGCTACCTGAGCCATCTCGGCCGAGATGGAAGTCCCACACCGAGTAAAAATACTCACCCGTGGTGTCATTGAGGTTAAGTATCGCAACGACCTGGCCGTGGGGAACAATTCCCCCATTGGAGTATGGATCCAAAGAGGTACACGGGCTGGTGTTGTCAACAACGCATCCGAGGCGAACTATGCTCGCTGGCACCTGGGCTGCAAAATCGGGGTCGGCAGTGCGATCGAGATTGCCTTTTTCCATGTCCAAGGTGTAGGCCTTGGAAATCCTCGCCGCCAACCCGCTGACGTCCACCGGCGGGTCGCTTGTGCCGCGCCAACGAATGTCAGTCGACTTGTCCGTCGCGCGCGGGCCGAGAGTGGCCTTCTCGGCAATCCCAATACTTGGGGCAATTGTCGCGCCGGGTTTCAGCGGCATTACCATCGCGTTGACCAAGTTGCTGAGATTCTGCACCAATGGGCCAATATCGGCATAGGTGGGCAAAACGACTTTGACTGATTGTGCGGTATCGAAATCGGGTGAGGACGATTGCGAAAAAACCAGTTGATAGGGCGCCATCAGTTGATCGACTTGCGACGACCGTGCCTTCAACCATTGGGAGCAATAATCGGTCCTCATTCGATATGACAGATACCACTCGCCGCTAATATAAGCCGTGACAGAGAAGGCCATGCCCGAATCGTCCTGGAAGCCGTAAATGACGTCGCTGCCATTTTTCTCGGTTTTGACGTACTGGACTGACGGGGTTATTTGGGAGGTGATCCAGGTTTCGGCGTCGCTTTGCGTCGGCGGCTTGCCGGGCGTCAGGCCGCAAGCCGTCAAGCCGAAGCACATCGCCAGCGCCACCAGCGGCGCCAACCATGGCGTCAGGCGTGGGTGCTTGATGGTGGTTAGCTGACTGCTCACCACCAGCATCCTACCGGCGACGACAACCTTAATCGCCGAAGCGAGCCACCAAGCGTCCGGTCACATGGTTGTTCTTCAGACGCTCCAGGCCGGCGCCGCGTTTCCTTTTCCGTCATCCTGCGCGGAGCGGAGCGCAGTCGCAGGATCTGGCCAAGCGTTCCCGGTGAGGCAGATCCTGCGACTTCGCGCAGGATGACGAAGGGGGCTTAGTCGCCGAAGCGAGCCACCAGGCGTCCGGTGACCTGGTTGTTCTTCAGACGCTCCAGGCCGGCGCCGCGTTTCCTTTTCCGTCATCCTGCGCGGAGCGGAGCGCAGTCGCAGGATCTGGCCAAGCGTTCCTGGTGAGGCAGATCCTGCGACTTCGCGCAGGATGACGAAGGGGGCTTAATCGCCGAAGCGAGCCACCAGGCGTCCGGTCACATGGTTGTTCTTCAGACGCTCCAGGCCGGCGCCGATCTGGTCGAACGGGATCTCCTCGTATGCCGGGGCGATCTCGCCGCTGGCCATCAGTGCGTAGACCTCTTCGATGTCTTCGACTGTACCGCCTAGCGATCCAACGATTTCCTTGCCCAGAATCGTCGGCGTGATGATTGTGAACGTCGGCTTGCCGAGGCCCACCTGGACGACGCGCCCGCCGCGCTTGACGGCGTTGAGCGCCTTCTGCGTGGTATCGAAGCCGGCATAGTCGACGATCAGGTCGAAGCTGCCACCCTCCATCGGATTGATGTCCGGGCCGGCCGCCCACTCGTCAGCGTCCGCCACGCAATCGACCACACCGGCCGCCTTCGCCAGCGGCCAGACATCCTGCTTCATCTCGGCGACGTGCACCTCGGCACCCGCCAGGACGGCAGCGCGAGCGCCGATCTGCCCCAAGCCACCGAAGCCGATGACGCCGACCTTCATGCCAGCCTTGGCGCCGCCAGCCTTGATCATGGCGTGATACGACGTCATACCAGCATCGGTGCCAAGGGCCGCCAGCGAGAGATCCAACCCGTCAGGGACGCGAGCCAGGTCGCGGTAGTCCGCCACCAGTTTGTCGGCGAAGCCGCCGGGGGTGAACATGCCCAGCGGTGGGCGAATGCCTGCCGAGTTGACGCCGACGATGTCGCCAACCTTGAAACCCGTCACCCCTGGGCCGATGGCGCTGATCGGGCCGGCGTTCTCATGCCCTTGGGTCATTGGGAAGAACGGCATCACACCGTCACCCATCTGCATGTACATCAAGTCCGAGTGGCAAAGCCCGGCCGCCTTGACGTCAATGACCACCTCGTTCTCGCCCGCGGTCGGCTCGTCCACCTCGTTCATCTGGATGGGCGCCTGCTTGCCCATGTACTGCCATGCCTTCATATCAATGATTCCTTTCCGGGACCGTTACAACATTGTGGGTACGATGGTATGAGCTAAATCGTTTTAGTGCAAGGATTCGCCGATGGCTGTGACAATGAAAGATGTCGCCAAGGCTGCCGGTGTCTCCATATCGACGGTCAGCTTCGTCCTAAACCAGACGCCCGGACAAAGCCTGCGGCCAGAAACCGTCCAACGCGTCCAAGCGGCGGCGCAGACGCTGGGGTACACCCCCAACCGCATCGCCCGAGCCTTGCGCGAGGGGTCGTCCCGCCTGGTGCTGTTGCGGGCAGGCAATTTGCGCGGCAGCGGTCTGACGAGCCTGATCGCCGGGCTGCAGGACGAGTTGGCAGCCCATGGCCATAGTTTGATCGTCACATACACCGAGGCGGGGGACGACGACCTGCTGGCTGCCCTGGCGCCTCGTCATGTGCTGGACTTGGGTCAGCCGCGACTGCCGGGTTTCACGAAAGCTGGGGACGGCGGGTGGGAGGTGGAAATGGACCATCACACAGCCACCCAATTGCAGTATCTGTTGACCAAAGGCCACCGCCGCATCGGGTTCGCCTACCCACCAGACGGGTTGCTCATCGACATGCGGACCAGGCAAGTTCAGCAGTTCTTGACCCGCACCGGGATGCCTGCACCGGCTCCGCTGGTGCTGCCGCACGACCAGCCGTCCATACTCAAAGCCGTCGCCGAGTTTCGCCGCCAGCATCCGGACGTCACCGCTATCGCCGCCTTCAGCGACCACGAGGCGATCCGACTGTTGGCCGCATTGGCTGCGCAAGGCGTCACCGTGCCGGATGAGTTGGCCGTCATCGGTTTCGACGAAGGCCAGGTGGGTGCCTGGTGGACACCCGCTCTGACCACCGTCAAAATCGACGCCGCCAGCTACGGACGCCGCATGGCCCGCAATGCCCTAGGCCTGCCCGACCAGCCGTGGCAGGGTCAGCCGTCCCAGGTGATAGTCCGCCAGTCTGCGTAAAGGACGTTCAGTAACAGCCGCTTCAGGGGGTGACGGCGTCGAGGCGGAGGTCTTAGGCATCAAATGGGCTACTTTGGTTCAGAGAACACCGGTTCAACAAAGAGACGCCGCGAAAAGGCTGCCGAGGCGGTCGTTTGTGGATAGGGACGAGTGAGATGGGACGGCGAACATGTTCACTACGGGACAGCAGCGAGGAAGACGAAGGCCGCCAATAGCACCAGCAGTAGCGTGGCGTGCAACGTCTTGGCACGCCCCGGCACCACGGTCAGGACGGCAACGAACGCGGAGACGGCGAGCAGGACGATCTGCAGCGGCTCTAGGCCCAGGGTCAGCTGGATCGGCATCCAGTGCGAAGCGATTGCCAGCGTCGGGATCGTCAAGCCGATCGACGCCATCGCTGAGCCGTAACCCAGGTTCATAGAGATCTGAACCTTGTCCTCGACGGCCGTGCGCACCGCCGTGATCGACTCCGGCAGCAGCACCATCATGGCGATGATGACGCCGACGAACGACTCCGGGAAGCCCAACCAGCGGACGCCCGCCTCCAGGGCCGGGGATTCGATCTTGGTCAAGCCAACCACGGCCGCCAACGAGATCAACAACAACACCAGGCTTGCCAGGGTGGCCCGCTTGGACGGTAGGTTGTCGTGGCTGTCGACCTCCTCTTCGGTACCCGGTGGAAGGAAGAAATCGCGGTGCCGCACCGTCTGTGTGAACACAAACAAACCATAGATGACAAGGGACGACAACGCCACAAAGATCAGTTGGGCCTCGGCGAAACGGGGCCCAGACTCCGTTGTTGTGAAGCGAGGAAAGACCATCGTCAGCGTCGCCAGCAGCACTACTGAACCGAGTGCCGAGCCGGTGCCCTCGGCGTTGAACGCCGCCAGCTTGAACTTTGTGGCGGTTATCAGCAGCGAAATGCCGACGATTCCGTTCATCGTCAACATGACGGCCGCGAAAACAGTGTCGCGCGCCAGCGTCGAGGTATCACCTTTGCCTGACACCATCAGCGTGACGATCAAGGCCACCTCGATGACCGTCACCGCGACGGCCAGGATCAGCGAGCCGAAGGGCTCTCCGACCCGGTGCGCGATGACCTCAGCATGCTGGACGGCCGACAGCACTGACGCCACCAGCAGGAAGGCCTCGATCACCAGCACCCAGGCGGCCGGGTGCCGTCCCCAGGTGAGGGCCAGCGCCAAGGCGGCCAGAATCGGCATAAACGTCGTCCAGCGCATCAGCCCACGCAACCAACTACTCACAATGACCATTCTAGGTGCTGTGAGTCAGAAGTAACTTGGCATGGAAGACGTCGTCAACTCGTCAGGAACGCCTTGACGATGGGACCGGCAGTGGTGGCGCCAAAGGACCCGATGTTGACGTACGCGCAAATGGCGTATTGACCATTGAAGGCGATAATCCAGGAATGCGTCAGGGTCTGGCCGTCCTGAGTGAACTCGGCCGTGCCGGTCTTGGCGCCGTCCACCAGACCCTTGAGACCCGTGCTGGCGGCGGTGCCATAGTTCAGCACGTCCGCCATCATGGCCCGCAACTGGGTCGCTTCGTCGGCGGTCAGCGTTTGCGGCGGTTGTGGTGCGGCGGTGGCGTCAATGACGGGGTTACCGCTGGCGTCTATCAGTAAGTAGGGAGTGATGGTGCGCCCAGACGCGACGGATGCTGCCTCGGTTGCCATGGCCAGCGGCGACATGACGATTTGGGCTTGGCCGAACGCCGATGCCGCCTTTTCGACGTTTGTCGTCGGCGTCGGCACATTACCCAGGGACGCCGGGAAGCCGAGGTCATGCTGAACACCGATGCCAAGACTGGCGGCAGCGGTCGGTAGGTCACCCATGCCGAGGGCGGACGCCCCGTTCACCATCGCGGTATTGCACGAGTAGGCGACGGCCTGCTGAAGGGTCAACGTGCCGGTGTGGGCAAAGCCGGGGTCGTTAGTGAATGGCTTGCCGTCGACAGTGACCGAACTTGGGCAGTCCAGCGGGGAGTCGGGCGTCATGCCGCTACGCAGCAGTGCCAGCGCCGTCGCCAGTTTGAAGGTCGAGCCGGGGGCGTACTGCCCCACTGTGGCGTAGGCGTTGCCGCCTGATGCCGGCGAGTTGGCGGCCGCCAGAATCGCACCGGTTTGCGAATCAAGCACCACAAGCGACGCGACGTCAGCCTGCCCTGCCAACACAGTTTCGGCCTTGGTCTGAAGGTCGATGTCCATTGTGGTGTGCAGATCGGTGCCGTTCACCGCGTCGGCCTGGAACAGAACCTGCTTGGTATCGGCCGAGGACGCCGTAGGGCGCGCGCTGGGCGAGTCGTTCATGACGTCAGCGCTGGCTCGAGGCCCAATGTAGATGGTGGTTCCCGGCTTGCCCATCAGCGCAGTGTTCTGGCTCTTTTGTAGGCCGGATTTGCCGACGACGTCGCCAGCCTTGAACACCCCGCCCGAGTTTTGGATGTCCTCCGCCGTCGCCTGGCCCGCGGTGCCGAGCACCCCGATGGCGAACATCTTGGTCGGCGCCAGTGGCAGCGTGGAGGGTTGTGCCAAAGAGCACCGAATCTGGTCGACACCAGCCGGCACTTGGCCAGCCCTGTAGGTGATGGCGATGACAAACTGGCTGGGGCCACCGGCTGCCACCTGCTGAGCGTAGGCGTCCGGGTCTATGCCCACCGCCTGCGCCAGTTGACGGGCCGCCGCGTCGGTCTCCTCATCTGGACAGTTCATCTTGTCGATGCCGATGTTGAAGACATCCCGGTTGTACACGATGGCCTGGCCGTCACGGGCCAGAATCGAACCGCGGGTGGGCGCCGTCACGGTCAACGACAGCCGGGTGAACCCGTCCACCGACGGGTTGACGATGGCCGGCGACCAGTCGATCTGCCAACCGTCACTTCCCATGTAATGCAGCCCCACGACGGTGGTGAAGGCCCAATCAGTGCTGAAATCGTAGGTCTGATCGAGGTTCACCGTGGCCGTCTGGGAGGCTTCGTCATAGGCGATGTCGCCCACTGTGACTGATGACGGAAGCACCCCGTTCATGCCGGCCGTGATGATGCCGTAATCCTTCACCGGATCGACGGTCGAGGCAGTGAATGGCAGGGCACTGATATCCCCACTGGCAAGCGCAGATGCCAACGCGGACGCTGTCGGTGTGGCGTCTGGCATGCGTGGCGGTTGGTTGCGTCCGCACCCCGTCAGCAGCAATGCCAGAACCGCTATCAGGCTCAGCGCCCACCTCGAAGCGACCCTCATGAAATCAGCTTACAGCCCTATACTGACAGAAATCGCCGCGTCTAGTTGATACTTGAGCCGGGCCTGGCTAGGCTTATGCGCTTGGGTTGAACACTTGGCCACCGGAGGGAGGCGCTGTGCTAGATCTGGCGTATATCGCCGGCACGGTAGTGCTGTTCCTATTGTTCGGTGCATTCGGAAAGGCCTTGGCGCGGTTGTGATCGTCCTCGGTGTCATCTCCGCGATCATTGGCATCGCGGCGATCATCTTTATGTTCGTGGCACTCACAGATCCGGGGCGCTTCTGATGCAATGGTGGATGGCGGCCTTGTTGCTGGTCGCATTAGCCTTACCGATCGGGCTGTTATACAAACCCCTCGGTAACTACATAGCCTGGGTTTTTACATCACCCAATCATTGGCGTGTCGAGCGCTGGGTTTACAAGCTGATCGGTGTTAACCCAGACCGCGAACACACCTGGCATTCGTATTTGCGTGCGATTCTGGTGTTTTCAGCCGTCGGGTTCCTTCTTCTGTATCTGATGCAACGCATGCAAATGTGGCTTCCCTACTCGCTAGGTTTGCCCGCGGTGAGCCCGGATGTGGCATTCAATACGGCCGCGTCGTTTATTGGCAATACCAACTGGCAGGCGTATTCCCCCGAAAAAACCATGGGCTACACCGTACAGATGGTCGGGTTGACGGTTCAGATGTTTGTTTCGGGCGCTGTCGGCATCTGCGTTTCCATGGCCCTGACCCGCGGCATCGCTTATCACAAGCGGGGCACACTGGGTAACTTCTGGGTTGATCTGGTGCGCGCCGTCTTCCGCATACTGCTGCCGATGGCGATCATCGCGTCCGTCATCCTTTTGACGGCCGGCGTGATCCAGAACTTTGCGGGGTTCACGACGATTTCGACGGTGGCCGGCGGCACCCAAGTGATACCTGGCGGGCCGGTGGCGTCCCAAGAGGCCATCAAGATGCTGGGTACCAATGGCGGCAGCTTCTTCAATGCCAACTCGGCGCACCCATTCGAGAACCCGACGCCGTGGGAAAACCTGTTTCAGGTCTTCATGCTGGTCGTGATTCCCTTTTCGATGCCGCGCGCCTTCGGCAAGATCGTTGGCGACCACCGCCTGGGGTACGTGATCCTGACGACGATGGCCTCCCTGTTCATCATCGCCTATGCTTCCATCACGGCCGCCGAACTGTCCGCATCGGGCACAGCAATGCAATTGGCCGGTGCCTCGATGGAAGGCAAAGAACAACGGCTCGGCATCATCGGTTCGACATTGTTCGCCACAGCCACCACCGGCACCTCTGGAGGCGCAGCCAACTCCATGCACAGCTCATATACCGCGATCGGCGGAATGGTTACGCTGCTTCACATGGTGCTCGGTGAAATATCCCCTGGTGGCGTCGGATCAGGCCTTTACACAATGCTGGTGATGGTGTTGCTCGGCGTCTTCCTGACCGGCCTGTTGCTCGGACGCGCACCGGTGTTTTTAGGCAAGCGGCTCGGCGTGACTGAAATCAAGCTGGTGGGCATTTTCATTCTGGTGTTGCCTGTTCTGGCACTTGGTGGCCTGGGCATCAGCATGGCGATCCCACCGGTTCGGGCTGAGATCACCAACTTCAGCATGTCAACTGGCGGACCGCATGGCATGAGCGAGGTGCTTTATGCCTTCGTCTCGGTGTCGGTCAACAACGGGTCGGCCTTTTCTGGGTTCAATGCAAACACGCCGTATCTCGATACTGTGTTCGGCATCCTGATCCTGCTTGGACGTTTCATTCCGATCGCGCTGGTGCTGGCATTGGCTGGCTCCTTTGCCAGCCAAGGGCGCGCCACATCGCGCGCAACCGAGCTGCCGCTGCATCGCCCTCAATTCGTCTTGTGGCTCGTCATTTTGATTCTCTACATCGCCATACCGACATTCATCCCCGTCCTTTTGCTAGGGCCGCTGGCGGAGGGACTTCACTGATGTCACTTGCGGCGATCATGTTGGGCCACGGCGGCGGACCGGGGCGACAGAGTTTTTGGCGGGGTTTCTGGGGTATTACCGCTGCGACTTTCATCAAATGCGATCCGCGGGTGCAGTTTCGAAACCCAGTTCTGTTTATCGTCTGGTTAAGTTCTGTCCTGGCAACCGTAATCGCAATCACGCAGCCTTTGCTGGGTGAGCCACACATTTCCGGCGGCAGCCCCGTGCCCGCCGGTTTCACCTGGGTAATTGCAGGGTGCCTATGGCTGACAGTGTTGGCCGCAAACCTGGCTGAGGCCGTTGCCGAGGGACGCGGACGTTCACAAGCGGCGGCGCTCCGCTCATTGCGTGAAGGAGTCGTGACGCATCGCGTGCGCCACTACACCGGCGACGACCCAAGCGCACTCAACACCACCGTCGACACTGTTGACGCCCTTAGTTTGCGTCGCGGCGATGTTGTCGTGTTGCAGGAGGGCGACGTGGTGCCGTCCGACGGGGAAGTGATTTGGGGTGTCGCGCTGGTTGACGAGTCGGCAATCACAGGCGAGTCTGCCCGTGTTATTCGCGAGTCCGGCGGTGACCGTTCGGCCGTCACCGGCGGCACAAAAGTGGTGTCTGACCGTATCGTCGTGAGAGTGACGGTGACGCCCGGCGAAACTGTCGTTGACCGAATGACCCGTTTGGCCGAAGGTGCCCATCGCCAGAAACCGCCAAACGAGCTGGCGTTGAACTCGCTGCTGGCAGCGCTATCGATTGCGTTCATTGTGCCTGCCGTCACCATCGACGTCATTGCCAAGCCAGTTGCCCCACCTGTTTCAATCCCGACTCTTATGGCCATGGTCGGGGTACTGATTCCAACAGAGATTGCCGCGTTGCTGGCGGTCACCGGAATTGCCTCCACATATCGCCTGCTTGAGCAGAATGTGCTGGTGCTTTCAGGCCACGCACTGGAAACAGCCGGCGATATCACAACTGTTCTACTCGACAAAACCGGCACCATCACTCAGGGTGATCGGCAAGCCACTGAATTCGTGCCACTTCCTGGTGTTGCGAAAGAAGACCTGATCCGAACTGCCGCGCTGGCATCTATCGGCGACCCCACGCCGGAGGGCACGTCGATCGTCAAACTGGCAGCAAAACTTGGAGTTGTACTTGAGGGCCCCTCGCAGGGCACCATGATTGCGTTTAGTGCACAAACTCGTTTGTCTGGTCGCGACATAGAAGACCTCAGCGTCCGGAAGGGCGCTGAAACGTCGGTGCTGACGTGGCTGAAGCATATCGGAGTACAACAGACCAAGGCCGTCACCGACGACCTGAAGGCCATGACTAACCGTATCGCTCAGACCGGCGCCACGCCGCTGGTCGTTGCCGAAAAGAACGGTGATGAGGCCCGGGTGCTCGGTGTCGTCAATCTGAAGGACGTCGTGAAGCACGGTGTCATTTCGCGCGTTTCGCAATTGAAAGCGTTGGGCGTGCGCACAGTGATGGTGACGGGTGACAACCCGGTGACGGCGCGAGCGATTGCCGGTGAAGCCGGTTTTGACGAAGTACTGGGGGACGCCACACCCGAGGACAAACTCGCATTGATCAACAAGGAGCAGGCGTCTGGCCATTTCGTCGCCATGACCGGTGACGGAACCAACGACGCGCCGGCACTGGCCCAGGCCGATATCGGCGTGGCCATGAGCTCTGCCACGCCAGCCGCGAAAGAGGCGGCCAACTTCATCGTTATGGACGATGACCCCACAAAGCTGGTAGAGATCATCGATGCCGGTCGTCGGCAGATGACCACACGCGGCGCGCTGACCACGTTCAATATTGCGAACGATATCGTCCGGTATTTCACATTCTTCCCGGCGTTTTTCGTCGGCATATTCCCCGGCTTGGACAAGCTGAACATCTTGCACCTGCATACGCCGGCGTCGGCCATCATTTCGACGGTGCTCTATTCCGTCCTGGTGATTTTCCTTCTGATCCCGATGGCATTGGCGGGTGTGCCGTATCGTCTGGCCGATCTGGGACGCGCGCTCGACCGAAACCTGCTCATTTACGGCGTCGGCGGCATTATCATCCCCATTATCATGATCAAGGCGATTGACATGCTCATCGCCTTGATTCCGGGTTACTGAGCGGAGAGGAGAGGAACATGCATCAAACAGGACGTTCGGTCTTGATCGCTGTGCGCCTAATGCTTGTTTTCATGGTTGTGCTCGGCGTGGCCTATCCGCTGTTGGTGACGGGCATCGGCCAGGCTCTTTTCCACTCGAAAGCCAACGGGTCAATGATTCAGAACGGGAAAGGCGAAACAGTCGGATCAGCACTGATCGGGCAGTCATTCAGTGACTCACAAGGCAACCCATTGCCCCAGTATTTCCAGCCCCGTCCATCCGTCGTCGATTACGATGCCGCCGATTCTGGGGGCTCCAACCAAGGCCCCGAAAACCCGAATCTCATTGCCGATATCACGCAGCGCAAAGCTGAGATCGCCGCTTTCAACGGCGTTTCCGAATCGGATGTCCCACCCGACGCGGTGACCGCGTCGGGCTCTGGTCTCGACCCGGATATCAGCGCCGCCTATGCCGCAATCCAAATCAATCGTGTGGCCACAGCGCGGGGGCTATCTGTCGATGAGGTCGAGGCCCTGGTGGCCAAATACACCTCAAGGCCAGACCTTGGTTTCATCGGCGAAACTCGCGTCAATGTGGTGAAGCTAAACCTCGCCCTCGACGAACTCGGCTAAGGTATGCCCTCATAGACTTGGTGTTGCCATGTCTAACCCACTTGTCTCGACTCTTCTAAACCTGCGCGGCAATTCGCGTGCCGCAGTGTTCACCGAGCCACTGTGGGGTCTGTCAATGAACCTGTGCTTGCCATACGCCTCAGTCTATATGCTTGCGCTTGGCCTTCGTGATGTTCAGATCGGCCTGCTGTCCACCATTGGCATGCTGGTGCAGGTGGTCGCCGGACTTATGGGTGGCGTTATCACTGACAAGTTTGGTCGCCGTTGGACGACGGCTGTTTTCGATGTCACTGCTTGGGTAATACCTTGCCTTATTTGGTTCGCAGTTTCACTCACTTCTCCAGGTTATGTCTTTTGGCTGTTTCTCGGTGCGTCCATTGTCAATGGCACATGGCAGGTGACTCAAAACTCATGGGATTGCCTGCTGGTGGAAGACACCGACCGCCAGCAGATCCCGCACATCTATTCTCTGGTGATGGTCGCCGGGCATCTCTCGGCACTGTTTGCGCCGATCTCGGCCGCCCTCGTCTCGCATTATTCGCTGGTCGCCGCCATGCGAATTCTTTACATCAACGCCGCTGTCGTGATGCTGATCAAGATCATCTGGCTTTACGTCTGGTCGACTGAAACCAGCACGGGACGTACCCGCATGGCCGAAACCAAAGGCGTCAGCCTCTGGCGCCTGCTAGCCGGGTATCGCGGCGTCTTGACGATCATCCACCGTTCCCCTGGAACCATTTTCGCATTATTCATTTCGGCAGTGGTCGGCGCTGTCGGCACTGTGAATCAAACCTTTTGGCAGATAATCATCAACCAGAAACTGCTGGTGCCCGATCCGGCTCTGCCGTTTTTTCCGATGGCGCGGTCGCTGCTGGCGATACTTTTCTTTTTCACGGTCATTCACAAGGTGACGGGGACGACCCGATTCCGCTTGCCACTCTTGGGTGGCTTTGGCGCCTACCTGGTGGGGCAGGTGCTGGTCAGCCTACTGCCCGTGCCTGCCGGTGGACACGCCGATCTGGCGACATATGCAGCCCTCGCCGTTTGCGTGCTGTTCGACAGTTTCGGCGTTGCCATGCTTGCCATGCTGGCCGAGTCCATCGTCGCCCTGGTGGTCGACAAACAAGAACGCTCCCGCGTCATGGCAGTGCAGCGAACCGTAGTGATGCTGTGCGTCGCCCCGTTCGGGTGGATAGGCGGGCTGTTATCGGGGATCGACCGCAGCCTGCCGTTCGTTTTGACCGCCTGCCTGATTGTGATGGGTATGGTCATGACGCTCGCCTATCACCGCCCTAGCGCGATGAATCATAAGTAGGTATCTCGCTGGAGGACTTTCCCATGTGTAGCCCCTGTCCAGGTTACTGGTCTCCGGGCCCCCGGAGGTCTTCCCGCCGAATCTGGTCTATTTGACGTCACTGAAGAGGTTCGGTAGG
>WQYR01000021.1 GCA_009781145.1 Propionibacteriaceae bacterium
CTCAATTGCCTGTACTCGGTCGCTTTGCTCCCTCTTACAGGCGCAATCGGCTCAGCATACGAACAAGTTCGTCTGCGTTCGCCTCAATTGCCTGTGGATAACCCCGGTTCTTGGGGGGTGGCGTGGTCCATACTCGATATACCGACGAAGACGAGCGGTCTCGACGGGGGGAAGGAAACATCATGGAACGCATGACAATGTGGCTGATCAGACTTCGGCTGATGACGGTCGACGAGCGGGGCCTGTCTCAGTCGACAGAAAACGCCATCCTGTTGGCTGGTGCTGTGACGGTGGCGGGCATAGTGATCACCGTGATCACGGCCTATGTGAAGAACCATCTTCCGAGCTGACGATGAAACGTCCCTTGGCGACATCTGACGAGCGAGGCCTGTCCGAGTCGGTGCAGTGGGCCGTCCTCGGTGCCGTGGTCATCGGCGGTCTGCTGGCGCTGATCGACGCCGCGCTGTGGCTGCATGGGCGCAGTGTCGCGGTGGCGGCTGTCATTGACGGCGCATCGGCCGCGTCCTACTGGCACGCGTCCCCCGGCGACGGTGAGGCGGTGGCCCGCGCGACGGCAGCAGCCGGGGGGCTGAAGAACGTCTCAGTGACAGTCGTGGTTCAAGGGACCCGCGTCGACGTCACGATCGACGCCAAAGTGCCCAGTTTCATTGGTTGGGCCACTCCAGATGTCCACGCCCACGCCACCAGACCCAAGGAACAGTGATGAAGCGTCGCAATCAAAGAGGAGCGGTCAGCGTCGAAGTGGCCCTGCTCGTGCCCGTCCTTGTGCTGGTGGCAGCCGGGGCGACAGCAGGCTGGCGTTTGTGGTGGGCTGGCGGTCAGGTGCAGGCGGCAGCCGAAGCCGCCGCGCGCGCCGCCTCCGTGGTCAGCAACACCCAAGCGGCCAACCAGGCGGTGGCTGCAGTTGTCACCGCAGACCTTGAGACGGCTGGCGTGCACTGCAAGAACGTCTCGATCAGCCAGGATGTGGCGGCTGTGAACCTGCCGCCAGGAGTGCCTGGAACCGTGTATGTCGAGGTGACATGCGCGGTTGGTATGAGTGATCTGTTGTTGCCGATGCCGGGGTCCATCACCGTGTACGGCAGTGCCGATGAGGCAATCGATGTTTACAGTAGGAGAGGACGATGACAAGGGAAAACAGCAGTTCTACCGGGCTAGCCGGTCGGGCGGCTTCGGCGGTTGCATTACTGGCGATCATCGCCGGCGGGCTATGGGTTTTGCTGCATTGGGGACGATTGGACGGTTGGATGTCCGTCAACTGGCGTGACGTCTGGGCGCAACCCGACGACGGAAGGCTCCTGTTAGGTGTTCTGACGGTGGTCGGCTGGCTGGCATGGGTGCTGGTGGTCGGCACGGTTGTCTGTGAATCGGTCGCAGCTTTGAGTCGGGGGCGCCTGCGTCCTCGGATGCCAGGGTCAGGCTGGTTTCGCCCGGCAATCGCTGGCCTGGTGATAACTGTGTTGGGGTTGTCATCGGCGACGGCCCTGATGGGGCATCAGCCACTGGGCTCTGCGGTTGGCGAGGAGGCGCCGACGTGGCGGGTGAGTGAACAGGTGGACACGTCAGCGGAGACGTCAGTGACGACGTCGCCAGTTCAAACTGTCCCTTATGTTGTGCAACCCGGCGACGACTTGTGGAGTCTCGCCGAACAGTTTGCGGGCGGCGGTGAGAATTGGCGGGTGATCGCCCAGGCCAACGACACAGTGGTACTGGACCCGGGCGTCGAACTGACGCCAGGCACCATGCTGATGGTTCCTCAGATCAGCATGGTGACGCCGCAGTCTGAGCCATCGGTGACGTTGATTCGAGCCACAATGCCAACGAAAGACGATGGCGGCGCGGGCGCTGAGACCGTTGCTGTTCACAGCGGGGACACACTTTGGAGCCTGTCCGAAGCCAACCTTGGCGACGGGTCGCGGTGGCCGGAGCTATATGACGCCAACCAAGCCATCATTGCGGACCCGAATGTCATTTACCCTGGTCAAGCGCTCGTGTTGCCCAGTTCGGATTCGAAGGGCGAGCACTCGGGCAACGCTGGCGGTGAGGCAGACAATGCGTCAGATAAGGGGTCTGTGCAGGCGCCAAATGAAGTACCTGGCAAAGCCGGCCAGGTGTCGGTGCTTGGTTACGCGGCTCAGATGGGGGCCAGTGCCGGGTTGGTCGCAGCCGAAACTGCGTCGGTGCCAACAGTGAGCGCACCTAGCGAAGTGCAAATCTCTGACGGGCAGCGCAGCCCTGATTCGATGATCGCGTCACTGCTCGGGTCAATCGGGGTTGGGTTGGCGGCAGCCCTGATAGCAGGCATTGGCGCCAATCGGGTCATCCAGTTGCGCGAGCGGGCGGTCGGGCGGTCGCTGCCGCGCATGACACCCAGCATGCAGGAGTTTGAAACGGCGCTCGACAGGCGTGCCCGCGACCTGTTGGGTCGTCCCGAGGATGATGATGACGACGATGACGCGGTGCGTCCAGTTGCCCGGAAGGCGGCCGACGACACGGACGCGTTGGGTGTGCCAGTTGGTGCTCCGATGCTCCATCTCGTCTCCGATGAGGATGACGCCTGTCCGGTTGATGCAACGGTCTGCCTTGGCACAGGAGCAGACAACAAGGACGTGTCGCTGAGTCTGGTTGATGCGGGGTTGGTGCAGGTGCTGGGTGGCGAATCGGAGGTGTTGGGGCTGATGGCGGCGATGGTCGGCCAGGTGTTCACCGGGCCCGCCGAGGGACGTCCAGAAATCATGCTCGCCGCGTCAAAGCTCGGCTGGTTGGCGGCCTTGTTGGATTGCCCGTTGATGCCAGCGGAGGTCGCAGAATCCCTCGTCAGTCAAAGGTTGATGGCCGCCGGGGTGGCGACAGAGCAGCTTGTCGTTTTCACTGACGGGTACATGCCGGCAATCGAGAAAGGTTGCGGAATCACCGTGGTGTCATCGTGGCACCACGACCGGCGCCCAGAGGCGAATGCGGCAATTGAGGTTGACGACACCGATACGGCAAAACTGTGGCTGGCAGCCATGGGGCCTGGGCAAGGCGAAGCGTTCCAGGCGCAGCTGGTGTCGGCGCCGGCCCGGCGCGTACTTGTCGAACTGACCGACACCGTCACCAGTTTGGAATTCCCCAAGGCCCCTTGGTGGGCGGGCGAGGGTGACGACAGGGTTTCTGGCGATGTTGACACTGGCTCCCGGCGGGCCATTGACACCGGCCGGCTCAACACCAGCCCAGACGTCTTTGCTCTGGATGACGCGCCTGCTCACCCGGTCCTGCGACTGTTCGGGCCCGTGATGCTGACGGGGGCGCGCGGGGTGGCGCCGAGCCAGGCAACCAAGCAATGCCTGGAGTACTGCGGCTGGTTGTTGCGGAACCCGGGTCAGACGTCCACCATCATGGCCACGTCGCTGTTGGTGGCTGAGGCCACCCGCCGGTCGAACATGTCCCGGTTGCGGCTGTGGCTAGGTTGCGATGACGCAGGTGAGCCGTATCTGCCTGACGCCTATTCGGGCCGCATCATGCTGCATGCTGGTGTCACATCCGATTGGGATCGCATGAACATTCTCGTCGGCGGCATCAATCGGGCCAGTGAACATTCCTTGATCGACGCGCTGCGGTTGGTACGCGGTGAGCCTTTGGCTGATGCCGCGCCAGGTCAATGGCGCTGGGCTGAGGAATGGCGCTGCGACATGGTGTCACTGGCCCGCGACATTGCTGCGGTGCTATGCGATCGGGCGTTGACCCGGGACGATGTCGAGTTGGCACGTTGGGCCGTTCAGCGGGGCTTGTTGGCGGCGCCGGACGACGTGATGCTACTGACAGCACAGGTGCGTGTTGAGATGCAGGCCAGCAATCAGGCCGAAGTCAATCGTCTAGCTGCAACCTTGACGCGCCAGGCCAGTCGCGCCGGATTTGACCTGCCAGACGCGACAGCGACTCTCCTTCAGCAAGCCCTGGAAGGCGCCCCCCGGGTTCGCTTGGCCGCCTAGGTTGGCGAGTTTCTGCAGGCTGACGTGTTACTGAAGCTGAATGAACTCACTGATGCCGGTCAGCAGCATTTGGGCACTGATAAGTACCAACACCATGCCCATGAGGCGCTCTATGGCGGTGACAGCCTTATTGCCGAGCACGCGTTGCAGCCAGCCGGCGCCCATCAAAATGATCGATCCAACCAACCAGGCCGCGCCAAGGGCGCCTAGCAGGATGGGCCATTTGTCGCCGGACTGGTGCACCAACACAACTTCGGTGGCGAGAATGGACGGGCCCGCCATGTATGGCACAGCCATCGGCACGATGAACGGCTCGCCTTTGATGTCCTCGCTGATCGAACCTGCCGAACTGGGGAACACCATCTTGACGGCGATGAACATCAAAATCAGCCCACCGCCGACAGACAACGCCGATGATGTGATGTGCAAAGTGTTCAGGAACCATGAGCCAAGGAAGAAGAACAGCACCAGGATCACAAGCGAGGCAAGAAGCTCACGGGCAATGACGTGCTGCCGGCGCTTCGGCTCCAACGATTTGGTGGCGGCCAAGAACAGTGGAATGTTGCCCAGCGGGTCAATCACCAAAAACAACAGCAGCGCCGACGACACAAAATAGGCCATATTATCTCCTCCTCCTTGCCACAATACCGCCCAGTGTCAAGGCGTTGTAGTGCTGAGGAGCCGACGCAGCTTGCATTCGACGATCGGACAATCTTGAGGTGGGGTTTGGGGGAGTTGCGTTGCAGGTTAGCGAGGAAGACCGAGGGCAGAGACCGCTTGCGGGCTTTGCCGAGGGCAACGAAGCTGTTGGAGGGAGCGAAAGCGACCGGAACTCTTTTGTCGGAGAAGGAAAGACCGTGCGGTCCGCAGGAGCGCCGGTATTGGGACGTAGCGTAAGCGGAGCAAGGGCGCTATGATGCGGCGGAGCCGCAGCGCCCGCAGTGGAGCGGTCCTGAAACGTAACTCCCCCAAACCCCACCGTCCCAACACCAACGCCGTCACCGTGAACGAGACCAGCCCCGGCTGGAGCCCGCGGCTACGCAATACATTCAGCAGGCTGATCGTGGCATACTGCAAGTGTGAACCGGGAACTTCCAAGCTGGGCTTCATCTGCCATTTGGTACAGCGTGTATCCGCTGGGGGCATGTGGCGCACCTATCAGACCTAGTGGTGAGGTAAATGATGTGTGCCACAGGCTTGGGCGGCTGAACGGCTGGCTTGACCATGTCGTTTCCTTGGGGGCCAACGGTTTGGCACTGGGGCCGATCTGGGCGTCGAGCACGCATGGCTACGACATCGTCGACCATGACGCAATAGACCCGCGCTTGGGTGACGATAGCGATTTCGACAGTTTGATCGATGCCTGCCACCGGCGCGGACTCAGGGTGTTGCTCGATGGGGTTTTCAATCACGTCTCGTCAAGTCACGCGGATGTCCAGGCGGCCAGGCGTGATGGCATCGATTCAACAGCAGGCCGCCTGTTCAGGCATGATGCCGTCCAAGCCGACGGGTTGTCGAGGGTTGAGGGCCACGACGTCTTAGTTGAATATGATCACACCAACCCGGCGGTGGCCGACCGGGTGGTCGCCACTATGACGCACTGGCTGCGCCGGGGCGCCGATGGCTGGCGTTTGGACGCGGCCTACAGGGTACCCAGGCCGTTCTGGGCGGCGGTGATTGCCCGAGTGACACACGAGTTTCCTCGGGCCCTGACGGTTGCCGAGGTCCTGCATGGCAACTATGCACAGTTTGCCGCCGACACGGGGGTGGACTCCGTCACACAGTATGAGCTGTGGAAAGCGTTTTGGAGCTCACTTAAGGACGCGAACCCGCATGAGTTGGCGTGGACGCTGAAACGGCACGAAGCAGGGCTGGCATCGTCTGGTTTCTTGCCGTGGACATTCGTCGGCAACCACGACGTGACGCGCATCGCGACCCAGATCGGGCAGCACAACGCCATTGTGGCGGCCAGCCTGCTGATGACGATGCCTGGTATGCCGTGCGTCTACTACGGGGACGAGTACGGCTTGACCGGGCTGAAGGAGGAGAGGCTAGGTGGCGACGACGCCATTCGCCCAGTACTGCCGGATTCTCCAGACTCCTGGACGTTTGGGACGTTGCCGAACCTGGGTGATCCGCCAATCGGCCCTGTTGCGCCGGCTGAAATGCTGCGACAGCATCAACTTCTTCTTGGCCTCCGCAGACGGCACCCGTGGTTGCAGCGGGCTGAACTCACTGTCATCGAGCAGAAGCAGAAACGACTGACATACAGGGTCTCGGCCCGCAGTGTTTCACGTGAAACACCTGATCAACTCGATGTGACGATAGACACGTCGACGCCACAGGCCCATGTAACCATCACGGGCCAGACCGGTGAGCTTTACCGCTGGTGATGGACACCCCGCGAGTAGGTCAACCGATATGGCCTGCTTCACTGGTGTAGTCGAATTCCCGAGGGCCGAAGGCAACCGCTGGTTTTGCGTCCATTTGGACAGTTATCCGGATCACAACGTCAACACCGTTGGTGTCGACGTTGCAGGCGGTCATGGTTGTGTGGTTGCTGACTGCAGTTGCCGCAGCTACCGCGCAGGCATCACTGCCAGAATCAAAGGCGCCAGCTCCGGCTAGAGCTGCCAAGTCGGCCGCTGTGCGCGTCTGGTGCGCGCAACCGAACCAAGAGAGCAAGCAGGCAGAGACGAAGGCGACCATCGCCGTGATGATCATGACGCTCATCATCAAGACGGTGCCCGACCCCCGCTCGTCTCCGCGGTGACGCCGCCCCAGACGGATTGGAGTGTTCATGACACCTCCTTGGGCATGGTGGCCGAACCGAACACATCCACCGAACCGATGTGACCAAACGACACTGACACACCCACGGTCACAACCACCTGACTGCCTGTCTGATCGACATTGATCACAGCGCCAGGCGGTGTGTGACCCCTTGCTTGGGTAGACGCTGGGGCGTCCCCTCGTGCCTCGGCTCTGGCGATCTGCGCCGCCGCATCGGCGCACTCAGTGTGTACCACCAGCAGGTTGATGCCCCAAGCCAGGCAGAGCGCCACCATTGTGGCGCTCAAGATGCCGATCGCCAACTCGGCAGTCACCATGCCGCGTTCCCAAAACCGGCCAATTCGCGTGATCATTTTTGACTCCTCGTCTGTACGGCTGGATAGGGCGCCGACGTCATGACCCGTCGGCGCCCCCTTCCCCAGCCACTTCGATCAATTGATCAAGTGGGTCACTTTGGCAACCAGCCGAGAATCTTGTCGAAGATGTTTGTGATCAGCTTCATGGCAAGGTCCAGGAAGCTGCCCGCGTTGAAGACCTTGATAAGCACCAGTGCCAAAGCGACAGCCGCGAGGATGCCAACGGCGTATTCGGCTGTGGCCATGCCGCGTTCTGCCAGCAGGTGGCCTTTTCGGGATGCGCGCTTCGTGACCACGCCGGCTTCAGGGTTGGCCTGCACCGCGACTGTTGTCGTCGACTTGTTCATTTGTATTCCTCCTTTGGAACGTGAAGCACGTCCCGGTTTGGACGCCCGTTTGCGTCGTGCACAGTCACTATGGCGATGGGACCCCCGAATCCGGCACGGGATTTGCAGCCTGTGGATGACGCTGAGTGGTTCGCGAAACCTGTGGATAACCTGCTGATCGGACGAGCTACCTACTGCTCTACTGCGCTATGATGGTTGCGCAGGGTGATCCTGGCGACCTCGTTTAAGTGCCTTTGGCGCGCGAGAGCCAGGTCTACACCCTGCATTTCATATCAGGGCGATCGCCCCACCCGCCCCCACCACACCGCCATCTTGCGTGGCCGGCATGGGCTCGGAAGACGGGCATGTTTTCAAGGCGCCATTCACCACCCGGACATGTAGCCGGAGATCAGCCCGCCAATGATCGGCACGACGCCAACCAGCAGAAAAGCCGGCAGAAAGCAAGCCACCAGCGGCAAGGTGGACGAGACTCCAACGCTGCGCGCCTTCGCCGTAGCCTGGGCCGCGGCTGCCTTGGTGGCGCGGACGGAGGCGTTTCGCAGAACATCGCCGACCGCAGCACCGGTCTCGACGCAGCGCGCCAGCTCGCGTGCGACGTCACCCCAAATAGGGTCGTCCGCCAGCGTCCGCCAAGCCTCGGCGTCGCTGAAGCCGACGTCGCATTGCGCTAGCACCGCCCGAAGACACTTGGCGTTGCCAGCGTCGCAAACCTCGCTTACCGCCTGGGCCGCAAACCGCACTGGAGCGCCGGAATCGACGACTGAGGCCAGGAAGTTGAGAACCAAGGGAAACCCGTGGATCACTGCCGCCTGAGCCTTTTGATCCGTCTGGGTGTTGGCAATCAGCCACCGGGACGCCAAGGCCCCGACCACAGCCCCCACCCCGAGCGACACCAGGGAACCACTGAACACCCAAGCCAAGGCCATGCCACCCAAGCCGCCGAGCGCCGTCATTGGCATGATAGGCAAGCGTTGCAGCATCGACGGTGAGGTGCCGTGGTGCAGCACTGTGCTTCGCGGCTGTCCGACCAGCAACGTCAGCGCCGCGATTGCTGCTACCGCACTAACACTCCAGAGCAGAGTCATCAGCTATCCTCCCTTGTCAGCACCTCAGTCCAGATCAGGCCGACGGACGCCAGCGTCGCCGCCCCGATCAGGCAAAGATGACCAGCGAGGCTGCCAGCAAGGAAGTCCAGCGGGTTGGCACTGACGAGAAAACCCATACCCAAACCAACCACCGGCAGGCCCGCCAGTAAGCGACTCGTCGAGCGCGATGACGCGAGTTCAGCTCGCCGCTGCTCGCGGATGTCGCCCAGTTGAATCAGTGAGTCCGCCACTTGTCGCATCAATGGGGCCAGTGGCATACCGGTGCGTTCGCACAAGCGCCATCCGCGCGCCATATCGGCCAGACCGGCGCACCCTGGTTGATTGGCGAGCGCCGTCAGCTCGGCGGCCACGTCACCGCCCACCGCCAGCGCACCTACCGTAGGTGTCAGCAACGGTGCGTCCTCGGCGGCAACCGTCAGCGCCCGAGCCGGAATCTCCCCAGTATCCAACTGCCCCGCCATAACGCTGCAAGCCCTGATCACCTGTCGCTCGTTGGACGTGGCGCGGCGTTGCGTCACTCCCCGGCTGACTAGCCAAATCACTGTGCCAGTGATCTCGCCGCCGGCCACGATGAAGGCCAGCCATTTCGAGAATAACTCGCCGGCCAAGACGACGGCGACAACGCCAATGCCGACCGCCACCGTACCCATTATCAGGTGGCGGTGCGGTGACGTCGACGGCCGGGCAGGCCCGGCCAACAAACGGGACGGACGGGACGAGCCCAGCAGCAATACCCCGGCCACAGTCGTCAGACTAATCACAAATGCAACGGTCCCGGTCACAGCGCCGCCCCAATCAGTTCTTTCAGACGAGGCCAGCCATCTCCATGTACAACCAACATCGGCCCGCCCCCACCAACCGGCTCCGCGCCCAACCCGCGAGCGGCTCTCGGCGCCGGTGAACACACCAGCGCCGGAATTGTCTGCACCAACCCGTCCGGTGCCCGGGCCAGGACGCCGATCTGGACCACTTGGCGTTGCCCGGCCGTCCGCTTCAGGTGGATCACAACCGAAATTGCCGAGGCGATCTGGGCGTGGCAGGCCTCTCGTCCTAACCCGCTGAGCGCTGCCAAAGCCTCCAGACGAGCCGGCACATCGGCGGCCGAGTTGGCGTGCACCGTGCCGCAACCGCCTTCGTGGCCAGTATTCATTGCCATCATCATGTCGGTGACCTCGGCACCGCGCACCTCCCCCAACACCAGACGATCCGGCCGCATGCGCAGGGCCTGACGCACCAAGTCCGTCAATGTGATCGCCCCAGCGCCTTCGGCATTGGCATGACGGGCCTCCATCCGGACGCAATGCGGGTGGTCTGGAGCCAGTTCACGCGAGTCCTCGACGATCAGCAGCCGCTCGCCCGGGGGTACGAGTGATAGTAGGGATGCGAGAAGCGTCGTCTTGCCACAGCCGGTGCCGCCGCTGACCAGGAAGGTCGTTTTCGAGGCGATGATCGCCCGCAACACCGCAGCCACTTCCGGTGCGACGGACCCGCCAGCGACCCACTCGTCCAACGTCATGCCACCGTGGCGGGGGATGCGCAGCGAGATGCAAGTGCCAGGTTCCGCCACCGGCGCCAATACGGCATGTAGTCGCGTCCCCTCGGGTAGCCGGGCGTCGACTGTTGGGCAGGCGTCATCCAGCCGTCGCCCCACTGATGTGGCCAGACGCACAGCCAGGTGACGCACGTCAGCATCGCTCTGGAAGACCGACTCGACTAGCTCCAGGCCGTTCCCTCGGTCGATGAATACCTGTTCCGGACCGTTGACCAACACGTCCGTGACGCCAGGCAACCTCAGTAGTGGGTCCAGCTGCCCGGCACCGGTGCTACCCCGGCGCAGAGTCTCAACCGTTGACGCCACCAGTGTGTCCGACACCACAATCTGCTGGTCGCGCAGCGCGGTGGCGACATCGGCGGGCGTCCACGCGCGGCCCAACCCCGCCAGACGGGACCGGACGATGTCAAGGGTGGCGGGATTCATGGCCGCCCCCGATGGGCTGGCCGCATGGCTTCGTCTTCACGCAAGCGCAATGTTCCCAGACCTCGCGTCTGCACAGGGACGGCCAGCGCCGGCACCAGACGGTCCAGAAGTTTGTCCAGCCCCCGAGCCGTCTTTCCGCCAGCCCGTCCGGGTGGGTCCCCGGCCTCCAGTGCCATCGGCAGACGCCCGTCATGCGGCATCACGCCCGCCACCACAACACCCAGGCTTTCAGCCACCAGATCCAACGGCAGCCGTCGCCCTGGCCCGGTGCGCACAACGGCCCGGGTGGTGGCCAAACCCCCGGCCAACAACGCTTGACCCGCCAGCACCGCCCGGACATCCGCGCCCACAACCAGCACCGTCTCCTCGTGTGCCGGTGGTACGCGGCCCTGATCGATGACGACGAGATCGTGGGTGCGCCGCAATGACGCCAAAACCGCGGCGACGGCCTCGGGTGGCACTATCGCAACCTCGCGGCTGGCCGCCACGATACTGACGCCAAGAACGGACGGCAGATGATCCGTCAGGTCGTCGACGTGCCCGCGGGCCGCCGTCAGATCGCCCCAACGCCAGCCCGACTCCGCCTCGACGCCCGCCATGACATCAAGCCCGCCACCCGTCGGGTCAAGCTCAACGACGGCAACCCGTCGCGCCCGCCTGGCCGCCCTCACAGCCAAACCCATTGCCAGCGTGGACGTCCCCAGCCCCCCGGTTGCCCCGAACAATCGCAACACCGTGCCCAAGCTGGAGCTGGGCCGGTGGGCGTCGTCCAAAAGGGACGCCAGGAAACCGGCTTGGGACGGAAGTATCAGCCCCGGTGCCGACAGCGGCACCGACCAAGCCAGGACGGCCTCAGCGTCGTCGCCCACAACATGGACGCCGCCGCGCTCCGGCAGGCCGAGGCCCGCGACGGCCGCCGCTTGGTCGACGCCGACGATCACCAGCGAAGCACCAGCCCAGGCCCGCCTGACCTGGGCTGACGCCTCGCAAGTGTGAACCGAGATGCCAGCGGCCGCGGCCGCCGATTGCACTAGGCTCAGTACCCCTGCGTCCTGGCTGATCACCAGTGGTTCGTTCATGCCACCACTATGGCGACGGCTCTCCAATATCCGGCGCCCAAAGTGCAATCTGTGGATAACTTCCCAGTTTCGCATTCACCTGTGGACAACACTGTCGACATGACAATCATTCGCTAGTGAGACATGCTAAGCGTCTTCGCGGGATCTGGCCAGATGCTGCGACTGCGCGCAGCATGACGAAATATGTGCCACGAGGCATGCCACCACGGCTGATGTTTCATCCGAACATGTCATTGATCGACGGGGGGAAGGTTTTCCACGAGTCGGGGGCTCGGGGGTGTACCCGTGCGGTCCGACAGGAGCGCCGGGTTAGGGGGCCCCCGGAGAGCAGGGAGGCGGTAGGATGCCGAAGGCATCGCCTCCCGGAACGCCCCCCGCGACGGAAGCACCTTTCACCCGACGATCCAACATCCTCGAACCAGAGCCCACGATTCATGTTCCACGTCCATCAGCAACATATCGGCTAAAGTTGCCGCATGGCCTTCTCATTTCTGCCTGCAGCGCAATCCTGGCTACTGGCGGGCTGCGGTCAATCGATGCTTGTGCTGGCCGACTCGTTGGCTCTGCCACGGGGGCTCGTCCGTCTGGGGTACCACGTCGTCACCGTCGACCGTGACATGACCAAGTTGCGAAGCGCCGTCGACTCGATGAGTATTGGCGCGGCTGTCGCCCATGCCGATGCGCTGCCATTCGATTATGGACGGTTCGATGCGGTGTTCGTTCACCAGGTGTTCCCGGACATCAGACCGGAGACCGCACTTCCCGAGTTCGCGCGCGTGCTCAAACCGGGGGGACGTCTGCTGATCAGCCATCTTGGGCGAGACGATTCCGTCCCGTGGGTGCAGCGGCTGGCCGCCCTGGTGCGCACCGTCGACCCGACGGCCATGACGTCCCCCTCGGTCGAGGATGCGCTCGCGCCCGTCAACGACACGAAGCACTTCACCCAGACTGAGAGCCGAAACTTCCGGTACTGGCAGCCGATCAGTCAGCAAGGGCTGGTGGCGATGGTGTCGTCCGTCCCGGCTGTGGCCGCCCTTGACGAACGACATCGTCAGCTCCTACTGGACGAGGCCACCGAGATTCACGATCAAGCGGCCGGCTATCAGCAGTTGCGCCTACCATACCTGTTGAAGTGTTGGCGAGGTGTGGTCGACACCGACAGCATCACCAACCCGATCCGTCGTGAAACGTCCGCCCTTTCTATCCAGTTGTGACGACCAGCGCTTCCCCGGGCGGGGCAGCAGCCGCACGATTGCGCTAGTCTTGAATTCACAGATTCGTGCCAAACAGATGAAGGGCAAGCCATGCGTCCATCCGAGTATCTAAGCCGTATCGCCGCCAGCAGCGGCGCGATGGCGTCCGGTATCGGCGAGTTGGCCGGCGCCGAGGTCAAATCGTCTGCCAAAGGGCTCGGCATTGGGGCTGGCATGTTCGCCGGCGCGGGGTTGTTCGGCTACACCTCGTTGAAGATATTGGGCTTTGGTGTCGGTTTCCTGTTTGCCTGGATTTTCTGGAAGGCCGCAGGCCTGAGCGTCCTCTTCTCGCTGTTCTTAGGTTTCGTGCTGCTTTTCGTCCTCTTCTTGATTGTCATCGCCGCGATGGCGATCATCGGGAAGGGCCAGTTCAAGCACGTCAAGATGCCCCAGGGGACGATCGAAGAAGTCAAGGCCAGTTTTGGAGCCATCGGTACGTCTATTCCGGCGGGTGTCAAGGACGCCGAGGACGCCCTGGATGAGGCGAAGGTGGTCAAGGCTCAAGCCAAAGCCGCGACGAGCAGGGTCAACATTGTGCGTGACCCTATCTATTTGGCGCGTCAGCGCCGCGCCGCCCGTGCCGCATGAGCAGATACTGCGACCACCAGATTCCGCATGACGGGGAAGAGTGCCCCGATCCCGTCATCCTGCGCGCAGCCGCCCGTCATCCTGCGCGCAGTCGCAGGATCTAGCTTGCTGCAGCCGTCAGCGCGGCTTTCTTTTCGCGCTCGTAGCGGCGGTACAACTCTTCGGTCGCCAGGGCCAGTTTCGTCACATTGACGTCCTCGCTCAGCGGGAACAGGTAGAAGGTGTCGTCAAGGGTGTTCAGGTCGATGCAGTCGCCGCGTCCCTTGTAGTTATATTCGGTGTGTGCGGCGATCAGCGCTTTGACGGGCCAGTCGATGGTGAAGTCCTCGCCGTCCCATTTGCCCGTCAGCTTGAAGCCGTCCATGCCGTGTGTCAGGTGCCCGTTTTCAGGGAACACCACAAATCCCTTGGCGTTGGGCAGCGACTCGATGCGCACAGGGGTCTCGGCAGCGTATGTGCCGTCGGCCACTTCACGCGCGACGTTGGCGCGCTGCCATTCGTACCAATCGGGAATGTGGGGGAACTCGGTGTCACCCGATTCGGCCTTCAACTCGCCCAACTCGCTCATGTGCCACACCTTTTTGCAGGCGCCGCACGTCAGCGTCGTCCCCGATGACGTCATTCGGTACTCGGCGTTGCAGGCGGGGCATTGGTAAAGCAGGCGGTGCAGGCCCTCGGCCCGCTTGGCGTTCTTGACGCGCACTCCGCGCGACTTCTGCCAGGCGAAATCGTCATAGGTGAAGGCGTCGGCCAGGCGGGCGTTGATCTCGTCAACGGGAAGCTCGCGCACCTCGTCCGTGGTGAGCAGCAGGTTGACATCGGCCTCAATCGGCCTGACGCCGTGGACCTTTCCATGCCAGGCGGGAGCCCCCACATGGTGGCCGTGCATGATCGCCGTGACGACGGGCATATCCATCGACTTGACCATGTTGCCCAGCGAGGACGGCAGCTCCGACGATGTGCCGCAAAGGGCATAGCGAGCTTCTGGGTACATCACCATGACGTCGCCGAAGTCGCGAGCCGCCAGGATGTTCTTGACCATGTGACGGTTGTGGGTGAACTTGCGGGTGCCGATGCCACCGACGCGACGCAGCAAGCCTTCCATGCCGATGAACCCGTCAATGGCGATCACATAGTTGGCCCGGTGCGGGAACGTGACTTTCGTTGTCACAGTGAAGTCGAGGAAGGCGTTGTGGTTGCACAACAGGAAGTAGGGGCCCTTGAGGTTCTTGGGCATGCCGTTCCAGTTGACCTTTGACCGACGCCAAAGTGCCCGGGGGTAGGTGGCAGCCCAGATTACTGGCATCAGGACGGCCCACTGACGACGCGGTGGTTTGACCATGTCGAAGCGTGCGAAGTTGCCGATCATGAACGTCTCACTCTCTCATGTAGGACGGGTGGCGTTCACACCCATGGCCCGAACGATATCGGTTGCCGGCACCCGTTGATCTTATCGCAGATAACCCCGGCGGAAAAGTGGGCGTCCCCAGCCGCCAACCCGGCGACGGGTAGGCTTGTCGTCAACTTAGGAGACAGGGACATATGGGGCTAGCTGTTGTGACGCAGCAGGTGGGTCTCATGTTCGCCTTCCTGCTGCTGGGCCTGTGGGCGGCCAAGGTGGGCTGGATCAGCGGTGACGCAACGGCCGGCCTAACCAACGTGCTGATCTACTTCGTCGTCCCTTGTGTGGTCATCAACGCTTTTCACCGCCAGTTCTCTGGTTCGCAGATGCGGGAGTTCGGCTGGGCGACGCTGATCGATTTCGTCTCGTTCCCGCTGACGATCGGCCTGGCCTACCTGGTGGTCAGACGAGCCCGGGACGACGGGCAACGGCGCGACCTGAGGTTCGGTGCCGTCTATTCGAACTCGATGTTCTTGGGAGTCCCGTTGGCGCAGGCGTTGCTGGGCGCTGACGGGGTGTTCTTCGTCATCGCCTATGTGATTGCCTTCAACCTTTTCGCTTGGACGCACGGCTATGGCATGTTCGAACCAGGGACGGGCAGCCTGCGGATGTCGCTGGCACGCATTTTCACCAACCCGGCGATTCCGTCGCTGATCGTTGGTCTGGTGTTGTTCGTCACCCAGCTTGAGTTGCCAGGTTTACTGCTGCAGGGTATTGGGTTGATGGCCGGCCTGAATGCGCCGCTGTCAATGGTGATAGTGGGAGCCAGTTTGGCCGGGGCCAAGTGGGCCGGGTTGCTCACCGACAAGTGGTTGTGGCTGGGTGTCGGCCTTCGCAACTTGGTGGTCCCGCTGCTTGGCGTGCTGGTGCTGTGGGCGGTTCCTTTGCCCACGGTGGTGCGTCTGGCCGTCCTGATCCCGTTGGCCTGCCCGGTGGCGGCGTTCCTTGTCATGTTCAGTGTCAAGACCAACAAGGACGCGACATTCGCCAGCTCGCTGGTGACGCTGTCGACCTTGATGTCGGTGCTGACCGTGCCAGCGATGGTGGCGCTGGCCGGCGTCCTCTGGTGACGTCAGGGTCAGAGAGGTCCTGTCGCCAGCCGCGAGATGCCGTCCTCGCGGTGTCCGCTGCTGAGTCATCGGCCTGAAACCAGCTGCCAGACTTGCCAACTGAGTCATATCGTCTCATTTTGAGGGTTGGATGACGCTGTGGTCATAGTTTCCAAGGGTTTGGGCAGGGAAACCGGGGGAAAGCTGTGACCAGACCGTCGCCCAGTGTCTGTTTGGAGCCGATGTGGCTCAGTTGTCTGGCGTTCGTGTCTCCGCCCGCCAATAATGACGGCGTTCACACGGCCGGTTGACGGATTGCTGCCGAAGTGTTGGTCAACCTCCAGGCCCAAGCGATGCCGTCCCGGGGCGGAGTCTCATGGGAGTCGACGACGCCGAGTGAGTTCGCTTCGTCTCAAAATGAGTGCGGTTTCAACGGAGTGAACAAACTGGGCGGGATACTTCAGTTGCTGCTTGGTCACCGTGATGATGAGCCACCCTTCGTCCTGGATGTCACGGCGACGCTGAGCGTCAATCTCCATTTGCTCTTTGCTCTCAACGTGCACGGCCCCGTCGAACTCGACTGCAGTTTTCTCTTTCACATAGCCCATGTCGACGTGGTAGATCCACCCGGCGTTGCGGCATGGCACTGGATGATTGACCGACGGGCAGGGCAAGCCGGCTCGCACGAGAATTAGTCTGGTGCGGGACTCCATGATCGAGTCCGTGCCTGGCACGACCAACCGAAAGGCCCGCCGGGCCCTTTTGACTCCAGGCGCGCCGGTCAACTCGGCTAGTCGGGCAGTGATGTCAGTCATTTTCAGCAACGGCTGCTGACGGCGCACCAGACCGTCCCCGACTTCAACCAATTCGTCCTCCGTGGCGTCGAGTTGTACCCACGCGTCAACGGGATTGGGCAAGGGACACCCGTTGATCTGCCGCCAAACGGATATGGGCATGGTCGCCGTGTGCGAGATAACGCCAGATCTGGCGGGACGGTATCTGCCGCGCTCGACCATCAGGTGAACGTTGTCCCAATCCTGAAGGCGGGACGGCAACGCCACCCCAAGTACCTGCAGCGCCGTCGGACCAAAAAGGACGACGGGGCGTCCTGCGTATGGTGCGAGGATTCCCTGCACCTTGCAGAGGAACAGTTCGCGGCGAGTCTCCCACTGAGATTTGCCGACTGTGTCAGGCAGATGGCCATACACACCGCGGGACAGTCTGGCATAGCCAAGGCGCTTGTGGGTGTCCCAGGTGATTTCGCCGTCACGGGCCAGTTTGATGTCGGATAAGGAGTCCATCAATCAAGCATCCACTATGCAGGACATAACCAACCGGGGTTATCCACAGGCAATTGAGGCGAAGGCAGACGAGCTTGTTCGTGTGCTGAGCCGATTGCAGCCTGTAAGAGGGAGCTCCGCGACCGAGTACAGGCATGTGAGCCGAAGGTAGGCGAGCTTGCTCGTATGCTAAGGCGATTGCAGCCTGTAAGAGAGCACTTGCAAGACGGATCTTCGCGACTCAACTCAGACAACTGAGCAACATCGTCACGTTTGGTGGTCTGGATGACACCGTGGTCATAGTTGCCAAGGGTTTGGGGGGCTAAGTTGCCTGCAAACTATGACCAGGTCGTCGTCAGGTGTCTGTTTGGTGACGGTGTGGGCTAGTTGTCTGGCCGATAGCCAGACTAGGACGGCAGCATTGTTGTGCTGGCCGCGTCCTCTGGTGACGTTGGCGTCAGAGTCCAGGAAAAGGAGCCTAGTCTGAGAATTCGGCCTCCAGGGCTTCGTCGTAGGGTTGCGGGTCGACTAGGCCTCGGATGAAGCTGGCGAAATCTGGGGCGACCGGGGTTACCTTGTAATCGGCTTCTTGGTCCACGTAGACCACTGACGGTTCGCCTTGTGCGCCACAGTCGCGGTAGTCGAGCATGAACTGTTCATGGCCGGCTGTTGGGGTACTGGCGAACGAGACGCCCCAACTTGGGTATCCCCACTCGTCGCGGTGAAAAGTCGAACCGAGATCGCCCAGCAGCGACCACATGCGGGTGCGCCCGATGGCATAGATTCCGGTGACGCGGACGTGGTCGTCCGCCCAATTAGTCGGCACCGTCATTGGAAATGCATCGCGCGCCACCCCGCCGCCGTTGCGGATTCGCGCCACCGGCAACCGGAAACCCAGCTCGGCCTCGATATCGGCGATCAACTCATCACTTGGTGCCGGTTCGGTGTAGTTCTTGGCGTAATAGGGGTGGTCGTTCCAGAAACCCGTGAAATCCATGCCGTCGAAAAAGCCGGTCATACGTTCGGTCATGGGTTCATTATCTCAGGCGCTGTCTGGTCATCTGGGTGCAAGACTCCACCCAGACGTCGCTTCGGGAGCCTGTCAGGACGTTTGGGTGCTGTACTGCCGTCAAAAGGGCGTCGGCTGGCTACAGAACGTCACTCTTTCGTCATGTGGGTCCGGCAAGCGTACTGTTGGGTGCGGTTTTGTACCTGGTGTGAGGAAATCCACGACTCATCCACAAATCGGGGGCCCGACTACCCGTTATGATGAGCCACACTTCGTCCTGGAGGTCGATTGCGGCTTTCTCCCTCATACACCGAGTTTGTCGAGGACGGTCGCAGGTTGGCGCCACTAGACTGATGCACATGAGTGCTACTGAACGTCTGACCGAACTCGGCATCGAATGGCCGGCGGTGCCGACTCCGCTGGGCAGCTATGTGCCGGCGGTGCGGATTGGTGATCTGGTTTACACGTCGGGGCAGACGCCCCTTGTGAATGGCCAGTTGATGTATGCAGGCGCGGTCGGGGACGGTACCGTCACCATTGAGGACGCCAAGGCTTCGGCCCGTCTCTGCGGGCTGAACGCCCTAGCTGCCGCCAGCGGAGCCTGCGGCGGCGTCGACGACATTGTGCGCATCGTCAAGGTGACGGTGTTTGTGGCGTCAACACCCGATTTCACCCGCCAGCCCGAGGTGGCCAACGGGGCGTCGGACTTGTTCACAGACATCTTCGGGGACGACGGCAAGCACGCCCGCAGCGCGATCGGCGTCTCGTCCTTGCCGCTGGGTTGCACCACGGAGGTTGAGATCATCGTCCAGGTGCGTCCGTGACGAACCCGAGCCCAGCGGATGTTTACGAGCGGCTAAAAGCGACATACCCTGACGCCCACTGCGAG
>WQYR01000022.1 GCA_009781145.1 Propionibacteriaceae bacterium
ACGACCTTGCGGCGCGACGAGGCGTCAGCCGCCAAGCCAGCCAGCCATGAGCGCACCGGTGCAATGGAGTCGTCAGGCAGCAAGCCATCGGTATCCACAGCCGTCTCCGGCACGGTGAAAATGGGGGTCTTGGCCAGGCCTTGAGCATCCATCAGACGCCGCAAGTCGTGTGGCACAACCTCCATCGCCTGCGGCGGCACCCGGTCAAGGATGACGGCCATAGCGGCGCTGCGGGCTTGCGCCGTGGTCAGGAACTCCCAAGGCACCGCGTCGGAATAGCGGGCCGCCGATGTCACGAACAGCCACAGGTCGGCGGCGTCCAGGAGTTGGGCGGCCAACTCGCGGTTTTGCGCGACGATCGAATCGATATCGGGGGCGTCAAGGATCGCCAGGCCCTCCGGCAAACTCGGCTCGACGACGATGCGAAGCTGGTTCGGCCGGTCCGCGGTGCCTGTGGTGCGTACCAGCCCGGGCAGGATGCGCCCATCGGCGAACCAGTGCTCATCTGAGGCGCTGGTCACCAAGACTGGCGATTTTGTCGTGGGACGGATCACACCGGCCGGGCTGATCACTCGTCCGACAAGGGAATTCACCAGGGTCGACTTGCCGGCCCCGGTAGAACCGCCGACCACCGCCAAAAGGGGCGCCTCGATGTCGGCCAGACGGGGCAGGATGTAGTCCTTGAGTTGGGTGGCAACCTGGGACGCTGCGGTGCGCGCCTCGTCGGCTGACGGCAAGCGCAAAGGCAGACGCGTCCGGACGACCTCATCGCCCAGGCGCGTCAACGCACCGGCCAGACCCGCCGCCGTCATGCTGCCTCCTTATGCATGGCCACTATTGTGCCTCATGAACCCTCTGACTTCCGTCAGGCGGGGCGAAACGAAGGTCTACGACATCCAGGGAACTGGCACGCCGGTGGGCGCGGCTGTCGGGGCCGACCACTGACTTTGAGCCTTGGCCGCCCGGCTGCTCCGCCAGGCCTTGAACTTGTGCCAGGCAGCCGGGCCCCGGTACCGCGGCACCAGACGCAAACCCTTGGGCTCATCCATGGCGATGCCGCGCAGGGCTAGGGCGTCCACCACCAGTTCGTGCTCGCGCCCCAAGGCGCCTTGGTCGATTGTGCCTGTCACGATGCCCTGACGGATGTAAGCCAGCTCGGTGACGTCAGACATCAGACGCACCGTCGCCTTGCCGATGCGCCACCCGCGCAGCCAACCGGCCACAGTCAGCTTGAGACGCGACATCAACGCCGGGTAGACGGCCGCGTCGCGGTCGCGCAACCAACCCATGCGAACATAGTCGTCCAGGCGCCATGCGATAACTCGCTTCTGTGCCATGAACTGCCCGACCAGCCAGCCGAGGACGCCCAATATCACCATGACGCCCATCATCACCAGCACCCGGTAGTCGTCCATGAAGGTCGCCAGTCCGTTGAAGCACATGTGGAGCAGCGCCGCGATCAGGTAGCCCGTCAGCGGGCAGATTACTCGTGCCAGCTTCGACTTTTGCCGCAGCCCACAGATCAGGCCGAACGCCGTCATCATGGTGAAAAGCGGGTGCCCGAACGAGGTGTAGATGCCGCGCATCAGCACCATTTGGTGTAGGTAGTCCTCTGCTTCCGGGCCGATCAATAAGGAGGCCGTGCAATACACCTGCACGTAGTAGATGATGTTTTCGACGAAGGCGAAACCAGCCGCCGCCAGGCCCGACAGCCCGATCATCTGGAGCACTGAAACGACACGACGACGCATCGCCATCACCAGAATGAACAGCACTGAAGCCTTGCAGGCCTCTTCGACGAAGGGAGCGACGAAGACGGCCGCGGCGTTGCCGGCTATGTCTTGACCCGACGCGCCACCGGCCAGCAAATCCGACATCCAAGAGTTGACGAACACAGCGAAGAAGGTTGCCGCGAAGGCGCCCCAAGCCAGCGACACCAGCTTCATGGACGGTGACGATGGACGCCACCGGTCAACCAGAAGGAACAGCAGCACATAGGCACCCAATGTCAGCGCCGCGTAGCCGGTGACATGGATGACAGCTTGGGTGAAGGCATCCTGCTCAAGAATCTGCGGCGGCTGCCCAGCCTGCTGCAACTGAGAGGCGATCGATGCGGACAAACTGGCGTACTGCATGTGGTATTGCACCCACAACGAGAAGACACAGAACACCACGAAGGCCACGACCACCCAGGTCCACGGGCTGGTCAACAGCCGTCGATACCATTTCTCGCGGGGGTCCGCTTCAGGCGGCAGGCCATTGTCCGCGCGACGGTGGTTCTCCAGGACGTCAGCGCGGCGACGCATGGCCAACGACCGCGTCCAAAGCCAAAGGGCAGCCACCAGCGGCGCAGCAGCACCGGCGCCCCACGACGCCCAAACCCACCATGGCATAGCAGACAGTTTAGCGGGCGACGGGCCGGAGCCTGGCCGTCCACACATTTCTCACACCCAACGCAAAGGCGTCCAGCCGATTAGAATAGTCGTGGCCCGGTAGCTCAGTGGATAGAGCAGCAGCCTTCTAATCTGTTGTGCGGGGGTTCGATTCCCCCTCGGGCCGCTTGACCAACAGTTCTGTACCTTCTGATCACTTCAGTGACCATTTGCCGGCCGGTTTGACGCTGCGCCGGTTCTTGGTGTCTGCCTACGGACCGACCCTGTTGGCGTCCCTGGGTTATGGCGCCGTGGTGCCGATGCTGGCGCTGCAAGCCATCGCCATTGGCGCCAACGCGGGGCTGGCCGCCTTGGTTGCGGCGTTGGTCGGCGTCGGCCAGGTGGCGGGAGATCTGCCGGCTGGAATGCTTACCAACCGCTTCGGCGAACGCAAGACGTTGGCGGCGTCCTGCCTTGTGGACGCCGTGTTGCTGGCGTCGGTGTTCTTCATCCACAACATTGGGGTGTTCGCTATCGTCGTCTTTGCCCACGGCATGACGGCGTCAGTGCTGGCCTTGGCACGCCAAACGTACCTGACCGTGGTGGTGCCGCTGCAATGGCGGGCGCGCGCCATGTCAAGCCTTGGCGGCGTGATGCGCGTCGGCTATTTCGTCGGCCCGCTTTTCGGTGCATTGATCATCAGGTCTCACAGCATGGGCGCGGTCTTCCTGTTGGCTGGGGTCATGAGCTTGACGGCCGCCGCAGCCACGCTCGCGATGCCTGATGTGACGACGTCATCCGGACCGTCCTCCAGTAGTGCGGTGCAAACCGTCGGCACCTGGGAGGTGCTCAAGGCCCACCGCCACACGCTGTTGGGGCTCGGGTGGGGCATTTTGGCAATCATGCTGGTGCGCACCGCCCGTCAGGTTTACATACCGCTTTGGTGCCACTCCAACGGCATGGACCCAGCCACCACGAACCTGGTGTATGCGGCGTCGATGGCCGCCGAGGTGCTGCTGTTTTTCCCGGGCGGGCTCATCATGGACCGTCTGGGCCGCTGGTGGGTGACGGTGCCGACGGTGGTTGTGATGTCGGCTTGCTTCGCCGTCCTCCCCTGGACTCACTCGGTATGGGCGGTGACGGCCGTGTCGGTGCTGCTGGGTGTGGCAAATGGCATCAGCTCGGGAATCGTGGCGACGCTGGGCGCCGACGTCTCCCCCGATGTCGGACGTCCCCAATTCCTGGCCGGCTGGCGGGTGTTCAGTGACGTGGGGTCGTCCGCCGGGCCGCTGGTGATCTCGCTGGTGACGGTGCTGGCCAGTTTGCCGGTGGCGGGCTGGGTACTCGCCGTGCTGGGATGGGCTGGGGCCGCGCAGTTGGCGCGCCTGATGCCGATTGCTGGCCAGCTACCACAGTCTCAGCCGCGACCTTGACGATGCGGGCTAGACTGACTGATCATGAGCGGAAACAACGAACTGGTCTGGATCGATTGCGAGATGACGGGCCTCGACCTGGCAACTGATGCGCTGATCGAGGTGGCGGTTCTGGTGACCGACGCCGACCTGAATGTGCTGGGTGACGGGGTCGACGTGATCATTGCCACACCGGAGGAAAAGCTTGACGTCATGGGCGATTTCGTTCGGGATATGCACACGAAATCTGGTCTTGTTGATGAGATCCGGGCGTCCACGGTGACGATGTCCGAGGCCGAGGCGTTGATCATGGACTACGTCAAGAAGTATGTGCCGGAGGCCGACAAAGCGCCGCTGGCCGGCAACACCATCGGCACTGATCGGGCGTTTCTGGCCCGCGACATGCCCACACTTGAAGGCTATGTGCACTACCGGAACGTGGATGTCTCGACAATCAAAGAATTGGCCCGACGCTGGTACCAGCGGGCGTTCTATTTGGCGCCTGAGAAGGCCGGGCATCATCGGGCGTTGGCTGATATCAAAGAGTCAATCCGCGAACTGCAGTATTACCGGGCTGCCGTATTCATGGCCCAGCCGGGTTTGACGTCTGACGAGTTGAAAGTTCTGGCCGACGCGAGCTAGCACCACCCCGTCATTCTGCGCGTCCCAGCACCACCCCGTCATTCTGCGCGGCGCGACGCAGAGTCGCAGAACCTTGATCCGTGACAGGTTTACTCGCCGCCGTCAAGGACGCCTCGACTAACGCAGCGACGAAGCGGTGCCCCGGCACGTCGCGTTCGGGTCGTCAAAGGTTCCCGTGACGGTTGCACGGAGGCAAAACCGCACCTAAACGCACGCCTGGTGGCGCCACATGACGAAATTGTGACGCCCTAAAGCCAAACGGCCCCCTTTTGGTGACAACACCGCACCCAAACGTGCCGACGGGTTCCCAAGTTGACGTTTGGGTGAAGTCTTGTGCTCGGTTGGGCCAAAGCACTGGTCGGAGCCTCATCGGGGTTGGGTCAGCTCGGAAGGGGTTTCCTCGCCGCCGTCAAAGACGCCCCGACAGACGCAGCGACGACGCAAGCGATGGCGATCCAGTCGCCGAAGTGCAGGTTTTGATGCAGAATCCACCAGGCAGCCAGCGCCCCAATGGCCGGTGCCAGGCTCTCAATGATGGCGAATAGGCCGGCGGGCAGGCGCTTCAACGCCATCAGTTCGAGTGAGTACGGCAGAACTGTGCATGTGACCGCCACCAGCAGGCCGAGCCAAAGCGTCGGTGGTGTCAGAGCGTGTTGGTTTCCGCCGAGGAGGAACAGGGGCATCAGCAAGACGGTGGCGCTGACGCAGGTGCCCGTCAGCACGCCGACACCGTGCCAATGCCTGGCCACCCGCCAGCCGAGCAGGATGTATGACGCCCAGCAGACTGCGGCAGCCAGGGAGAAAAGGACGCCAGCCAGAGTCAGGTGTGTTGGTGTGATACCCAGGATGACTACGCCCAGCCCGGCCAGCGCTACCCAGATGAAGTCCTGGACATGGCGTGACCCAAGGATGGCGACCGTCAGTGGCCCCAGGAACTCAATGGTGATGACGATGCCGACGGGGATTCGGGCGATGGCTTCGTAGAACATCGAGTTCATGGTGAGAAGCGCCGCACCGTATGCGATAGCGAAGCCCCAAGCTTTCCAACTATGCTCCCCAACACCTGCTGCACTGCTTTCCCCAACCCCGTCAACCTGCGCACGCCCCCCAACCCCGTCATCCTGCGCGGAACGAAGTGGAGTCGCAGGATCCCTCGCCACCGTCGAATGCATGACGCGCCGGGCCAGCCAGCGGACGCCAGCCATTGCGAGCAGGATGACGCCTGAAAAGGCCATACGCACCCAGACGGCACCGATTGGCGTCGTCATCGCCTGAGTGAGTTTTTGGGCGAACGAGTTGCCCACCTGCATCGAGAGCAGCGACACCATCATGAAGCCGAGGCCAACGCCTTGCCCATGGGCATGCGCGGGCGAGGTGGGCGTATGGGTCACAACCCACAACCCTACCGTGGGTGCTTTCGCCCCGGCTCGAACAGGGCCGTTGTTTCAGGTAGACTAGCTCGCTGGTCGTCGTCCCCTGAGACGGCGGCCGAGATGGTGGCTGTAGCTCAGTTGGTAGAGCTCCTGATTGTGGTTCAGGCGGTCGCGAGTTCAAGTCTCGTCAGCCACCCAGAGATGAAACCGACAGCGATTTTCGGTCTCGCTCAACCCGCTGTCTCAACCCGTAGCCCCATTTGACGGGCACGGGAGGCGATCGCAAGCCGGTATGCTTTGCCAAAGCAGTAACCCCGGCGATTCACCTAGTGTTTCAAGGTGGGGATCGTTCCGGGGTCTTCTATTCCAATGTACGTCAAAGATGACTGGAGATCAAGCGTATGGGTGGTCAGGTGAGCGTCGGCCAGCTCGAAGTCTGGGCTAGCCATGCCCGTCTTGCCAAGTACCGCCAGGCCAGCGATCCTGTTGCCTTGTATGTGTGGAGCGGCGAGCTGAGCGCTGCGGTCTTTGAGTTGATTGGTCACATGGAAGTGCTCTTGCGTAATGCTATCCATGTGCACTTGGCCGCCAAGTCTGGCGCAGTTCCCTGGTACGACGACCAATTCTATCGTTTCAACCACCAGACGTGTCAGGACATTGTTAAGGCCAAAGCACGTGCAGGCGGAGGCGGCAGGACCGTCACGCCTGATCGTGTCGTGTCGGAACTCACTCTCGGGTTTTGGCGCTACATGCTGTCGGCCACCTATCAGGCGACGGTTTGGCCTCGGGCAAGTCACGCTTTCCAGGGACTCCGGCGCAGCCAACGCAACCGAGCCAATATTGAGCACGACGTGCTGGCTATCGCTGAAACCCGCAATCGGATCGCTCACCAAGAGCCCGGCTTCACACTTCCGCAAGCGCAGCTCGAAGCCGACATCGTCAAACTGGCCGCCTACATCGACCCGCAAGCCGCCCAGTGGATGCACTCAATCTCACGAGTTTCGCAAGTGCTCGCCGCCAAACCGTTATGACTTGATCTGGGCAACTTCAAACATGCAATCACTGTAAGTTGCTTTCACATACGTTGATGTGTCAGCCGATTCTTTGGCGAAGTCGCCCCCAATCGCCGGGCGGAACCTCGCCATCAGGCACGATCACCCTTTGAGCGGACAAGGCTTCTGATGTCACCGGGAGTTAGGCTGAGTTTTGAGAGGAGCATCATCCCGAACAAAGCAACAGCCGCGCCGTCCAACGCCGAAGCAGCGCCAACCGCCACTGACCCCGCCGTCGCCACGGCTGTCGCGTAGAGCCTTCCCGCGAAGGAGACCTGTGACAACACTCCCAGAACACGGCCCTGAACCCCCGACAAACCACCCCGCGACGGCCGCTGGGGCCGCCGAGCAGTCCGTCCCGGCGACCGGGCATGGGGCGAACCCGAGGCAGACACCCCGGACACTTACGCTGACCATGCGTCGGCTCATCATCGGCACGGTGGTCATCGCGATGCTCGGTGTGGGGACGAACATCGCAATCGCCGCCCGACCTTGGGTGCCGCGGCAGCCCGCCGCACCGCTGGGGCAACCACTCGTGCCCGGGTCACAGACCTACTACCCCAAGGAGGGTGGAAACTGGCTTAGCGCCGTGGCTATCGGCCCCGACAGCAGCATCGTGGCGGTCGGCAACACGACGTCTACGGGTGGGGGTGCCCGGGTTGTGAAGGCCAACCCCGACGGAAGCGAAGCGTGGAGCGCCGCGTTCGGCGGCCCAGACGGCACCAGCCGCTTTTACGGCGTTGCCGTGGCGCCCGACAACTCCATCATTGCCGTCGGCTTTTCGGAGACCATGTACGGCGACTTCCCCGTCAAATATCCAGAGCAGGGCCATGAGGGCGCAGTGGTCGCCAGAGTCAGCACTGATGGCAAGCTGCTGTGGAGCAAGGTGTTTGGCGGGAGAAACCTCGACTACTTCACAGCCGTCGCCCTGACGCCCGATGGTGGTGCGATAGTTGTTGGCAGTACCAATTCGCCCAGCGGCGATTTCCCGGACACACATGACCTTTCCGTTAATAACACCAGGGCGTCAGATGCGGTCATGATGAAGCTGAATCCAGATGGCACGACCGCTTGGGCCACGGCCTTCGGGGGCAACGGCAACGATTCCTTGTCGTCCGTGGCGGTTAACGCAGATGGCAGCATTGTCGCCGCCGGCCAAACATCTTCCTCAAACGGCGATTTCGGCTGCACAAACAAAGACGGGTGCGGCGTGGTGGCCAAGGTGGCACCAGACGGCAAGCTCCTGTGGCAACACACGTTTGATGGCAAGAGCACATCCAAGTTCAACGGCGTGGCTGTTGCCCAGGACGGCAGCATCGTCGCGATCGGCCAGCAGAAGTTCTCGGCATGGTCCACCAGGTTGACACCAAGCGGTGGCGTTGTGTGGACGAGCCGCTTTTGGGTCTCGCAGTCTGACTCCAGTGAACTCACCGCCGTTGCAGCAACGACCGGCGGATTTGTGGCAATCGGCTATCGGCCCGACGGATCAGGCATTTCCAGTGGCAATGATTTCAGGGTGGTGAGCATCAAAGCCAACGGTGGCATCCTTTGGAACGTGTCAGTAGGAATACAAACGGCCAAGAATGGTTCCGTCGCGGTCAGCGCTGATGGCAGCATTGCGGCAACCGCCGGTGACGGATCCATATCCCGGCTCACCTCGACCGGTAAGTCGGGATAGTAGAAACACGATGGCACCCGATAATGCCAAGGCACCGCGTCCCACCCGTCCAGCCACAGTGCGGGCCCTTCTGGTCTGCGTCATTGTGGCGGTAGTTGTGATCGTCCTGGCCGTCCTGATGGTGAAGCCGTGGGCCGGCCGAATCGATCAACCCGTCTGGACGCCTGGTGTTCCGACAATGAGCGAGGCCAGGAACCAGCCGACAGTTGTTGACGCACCCGGTTTGCCGGGCGCCAGAGCATATGGCGGCACAAACGACGATAAATTCGCCGGCGTGACCATTGGCCCGGATGGCAGTGTCGCGGCGGTTGGCCGTACATACTCGGCCGACGGCGATTTCCCACAGCGGTTCAGCTTCCATAACAGCGCGACGATGGTCATGGTGCACCCAGATGACACCGCCTGGGCACAAAGCTACGGGGGTGGTGGCGGTGACATGTTCAGCGCTTCGACGATCGAGCCCGACGGCAGTGTTGTGGTCGCAGGCCAGGCGTGGTCGGAGTTTGGCGACTTTCCCCCCACCGTGATAGGTGGCTACGCTCTGATTGCCATGATCCATCCGGACGGCACGTTAGCTTGGTACAAGCGGTTCGGAACAGGGCTAAACGGGTTCACCGCTGTGGCCGTCGGCCCGGACGGTCAAATCGTTGCCTCGGGATACACAGACAGACCTGACCCTGATCTGGGCTGCACCAGCGACAGGGGGTGCCGCATCATGGCCGAGATGACGCCCGACGGCAAGGTGGCCTGGACCAAATCTTTCCCTAATAGCCAGTCCTTCTCGGCTGTAGCCTTCACACCAGAGGGCAACATCGCGACAGTCGGCAGTATAGACGCAGATAGTTGCCCGCAGGCCACCGATTTGCCGTGCTCATTCGTCGCCGCGCTTGACACGACCGGCAGCCTCTTGTGGACCAAAGTGTTCGACGTAAACACCCTGGAGGATTGGAATGGCATCGTAGTCGCACCCGACGGCAGCATCGTCGCGGTCGGCGCAACGCGCAGCCTATTCGGAAACAAGGCGATTGCGATCAAACTAACAGCAGAAGGTGCCCTGGAATGGTCGAAGACCTACCCGATCTGGGTATCTACCGGCTTTGAGGCGGCTGGGGTCAACGCCGACAGCAGCATCGTCGCGGTCGGATACTCAAGCACTTATGTGTCGATCATCGGCGGGGCCCCCAGCATCAGCAACGGCTTGGCTGCGCTCATCAGTGCTGACGGAACGCTCGTCTGGTCCAAGACCTACGGCAAAAGCGACGGCACCGAGTTCACCTGCGTCGCGGTGTCACCAGACCAGATCGCCATCGCCGGACACACCACGTCGCCGGACTTTTCGGGCACTCACGGCACCACCAACGACGATGCACTGCTGGTCCGACTGACGCCGGACCAGCAGTTGAACTAGCGGTCACTGGCGGCCGAGAAAGACGAGGGTTGGTGATATGGTGACTTCGTGTCTATGTCGAAAAAGGGCCGACGAAAAATCGTCAGAAACGACAGGATTTTCTATTGGTGCGTTCGGCACGACGATGAGGACGACGACCGGCTCTACTTGGTCATCGCGTCCGATGATAAGAAATTCATCGTGAGCTACATGTTGGGACAACGGGATCAAGAACGCCCCTTCTCCCCTGCCACGCCACTGATTATCGTGAAAGGCGCCGAGTTTAAGGGATTAGCTGATTTGGGTCACATCTGGGAGAGATTCGCCGTGCCGGAATGGGAGGACGATGTTGTCACCCCGTCCTTGGTCGCGCAGATTATCGATTGGTGCCTCACGACGGAGACTGTCACACCCGTGAACTGGAAAGGCGACATATTGAGCAGCCGGAGAATGAACATTTAGTTGTACAGTGCCGCGACCCAAAGCGTGCTGCCCCTCATATGGAAAAGATGTCAAGGCAAACCCTGACCGCGATAGCCAGCCCCAACGCCACCCAGCTGATAACCATCCATCGCCGCGGAGTGGGCTCTGATGGCTCGTCATCATGCAGGTCCCGTATCGCACCTGACTGGGCAAGCTCAGCTTCCCACCGCCGCGCAGTGGACTCTAACCGCGATAGCCTGATTCTGCTCCCGGCGATCCCCCAGGCGAAACCCGACAAGACGCCCACCGCCACAAAACACACGACCGCAATCGCCAAAACGAAGTAGCCCCAGGCGTGACCATTTTGGCTGGGACCGTTGGGATTGTCGTTGGTGCTGGCGAAAATGTAGAACGACAGTGCAATCGCTAGGACGCCGACCATGAGCACAATCAACCATGCGGCCCTGACGCGATGGATACGAGCGATACTATCCTTCAACGCTGCAAGCGCCCGACGAGAAGCATCCTCGCCAACAGTCTGGTTAGTTGACAACGCACAGCCTCCTAGACTCCCTGCACACAGCCTATGCCCGGCCAGCATGCACACACGTCATCTGCCGAGAAGTTGACCCGCGCGGAAGCTCTGCCACGTCCAGGACGTCCATGGCGCGCCAGTCGTGGTTCCGTTTTTCCGCATGGACGCCAGGGCCCGTGTTGCCTCGCCTCGAACAGCCGGGTCGGGCGCGTCGTTCGCCAGTTTGGTCAAGGCTGGCACTGCCGCCGCGCCTAGGTCGTTTGCCAGGTAGTCGACGTCAATTGAGGACGACGTGCCGTTGAGCGCGCGATTCACGTTGTACTGGGCGATAATGGCGTCTGAATTGGCCCAGAGCAGGGCAAGGAAGGCGAACAGCACCACCACCGCCACCGGCGCGCCGACCTTGAATTGCTTGACGTGCCGGGCGCCGATCAGTGCAAACACAACAAACATCACTACCATGAACCACAGTGTGTACAGCCTCAGCCGGCTCAACCCGAACTGGTCGATGTACAGCACCATTTTTGAGATATCCGTGACGATGAGCATGAGGGTCAGGCCGCAGATCGCTCCGCCGAGAATGCGCAAGCTGACTGGGTACTCTCGCTTGCCGCGGGCAGCGAACCAGTATGCGAAGAAAAGGACGCCCAGATCGATGGCGGCGACAGCAGCCAACTCAAAGAAGCCGCGTCGGGCATACTCGGCGTACGTGAATTGCGCGGGCAGCTTGTGCCACAGCGCCGACAACAGGTAGCTGCCCATCGCTGCAAAGAACACCACATATATCAGGCACAAGATGGCCATCGGCGACACGATGGCCACCACCGGGACCTTTCGAATGGTGGCACCGTACTTTTCAACACCCTCACTGGTCATCACATTCGTGCGGCGTTTGTGAGCGTTGCCGTACAACAGTGCGAACAGGTATATCGCAATCGGGACACCGAGGATGATCTGCCAGATGAAATGCCACAGATTGATATGCGCCAGCGACTGGACGAAGCCGCTCATCCATGAGTTGAAATTGAGATCCGATTGCATCAGCAGAAGCAGAACAGCGACGATTATCGGAAGCGAAACAACGACGCCGATTACGCCGAACACCAGGCGGCTACTGTTTCGTCTTTCCCGGATCATCTGTCGTGCTGCGGAGAACCATGACCCGGCGTTCAAGGTTGGTATTACAAAAGCCTGGTTCAACAGGTCAGCCGCTGTCATCCCGTCCAGCCTGGGCGCGATGGCCGTCCCTGCCGCGATCGCATGCCATGTTATGTAGCCGGCAACCAGAGCCATACCCGCAAAAAAGTGCACCGGCGTCGTGTTGTAGATAGCAAATGGCAGAGCCACCAACAGTATCAGCAATGCGCCGCCAACGGCTGGCATTTTGAGTACAACGCCGCGCACCTTGAAATAGGTCAGAGAGCAGGCAATCAGCAAGATGAAAAGCAGAGTGACCGAAATGCCGGGGAAAAAGATGCTTGATCTGCCAATTCTTGGCCAAATCCAGTTCCACGCCAGGAAACCGAACACCAGCATTACTAGGGAGAACAGCGCGTCGGTCTTGTCGACCGAGTACTGGCTGGCCGACTTGGTGACTGGCAGGTCCTCTGGCCAAAAACTGTCTATTCTCTGATGTGGATAGGCCGGCACTATGGGAATTTGCTCACTCATTGGATTCTCCGTCCGCTACGTATTGCAGTAGATCGCCGGGTTGGCAATTCAGCTCCCGACACAAGGCCTCCAGCGTCGAAAACCGAATGGCCTTGGCCTTGCTGTTTTTCAGGATTGAAAGATTGGCTGGTGTGATGCCGACTCGCGACGCCAATTCACCCGCGCCTACTTTGCGAATTGCCATCATCACATCCAGGCTGACATTGATTGACATTGGTATCACCTCAGATCGTGTAATCGGCTTCTTCTTTGAGCATGCGCGCGGTGTCAATTACGTTCTTTATTGTGCGCATCAGCAAGCTCAAGAAGCCGGCAACTAATACGAGGAACACGAAAATCAACCGTGGTACGGTCACCACTGCGCCCACAGCGCAGGCCAGCATGATGCCGAAACCGCAATACGAGATCAGTCTCAGGCGGCGAACGTTGGCGGCGGTGAAGACCTCGCCGCGGCGAATGTCCAGCAGGGTCAGCAGCAGGATGATCAACGCCGCGATGCCGAACGCAAGGCATGCATACAAGGGCCCCACGGCGCGCACGACGAAGCTGTCGTCAAAAGCTGTGCCGGGTATGCGGGCCCTCTTTAGGATGGGGACAAGAAACGGAATGGAAAGAGCGGCCAGCACGAGGCCAACCCAGGTGACGACGATCGACAACGTTGCAGATTTGGTCACATCCCAGAAACTAGGTTTAGACATGACCCATACGCTACTGACGGAATATATCGTTAGTCAATATGATAATGTTGTTTTTCAGTAAGTTCTTAGCTTTACACGGTAAGTGAGGTCACCGTCCACAGGACTGAGGCTTCTTAACCCAGACAGCGAATGACCTAAAGGGACGCAAAATGCCTGATCAGTGACACGCGACTTCTGCGATGGCCTCGGCCAGCTCTTCGGGGGCTGACCACATGGGCCAATGTCCAGTGGGCAAATCCAGATACTTGACGTCGGCAAGGTCGGCCAGCGGTGCGAACATCTCGACGCCACCGACGACCATCTCACGAATGGCGGCGCTGGGCAGTGAGCAGCATATGACGGTGGTGGGCACCAGGTTGCGAGCCGGGTTGTGCAGCCGGACTGGCTCACGCAGTGGGCCAGCGGGGTGCGGGATTGCGCGTTCCTGGAACCGCCGAAGCATGTCCTCGTCCAGCCCGGCAAGGCTTGCGTCACCGGCTTCGAGTAGTTCCCAAATGGGCAGCGGCACCTCAATCGCCGCCGGATCGAGGTCCGGACGGGCAATCGTCCCGTCGGCGACCGGGCCGCTTTCCACATACACAACCCGGCTCACCAGATCAGGTTCCTGGTCGAGGACGGCAGACGCGAGCATGCCCGCGCCGCTGTGGGCAACCAGCACAACCGGGCTTGCGGCGGCCCGGATCGCGTCCAGCACGGCCTCGACGTGGTCGGCCAAACCTATGCCGTCCCGCCGCGTGTTGGGTGAGTCAAGACCAGGCAGTGTGACCGGCACTGAGGCTAGATGGTTGCGCGTCAGGTGTTCCGAGACGTCGTCCCAAGCCCAACCGCCCAGCCAGAAGCCTGGCACCAAGACGACAGTAGAAGTGTTTTTCATATTCATGGAATCCACTCTGCACCCACCCAATGTCACCCCTATGTCACCAATTCCGATAGATTTCTTCACATGAACCGAACCGACCGGCTGTATGCGCTGCGCGAGGAACTACGCCGCGCCGGGCCAACCGGACGCACCGCCGCCTGGCTTGCGGCCAAGTTCGAAATCAGCATCCGCACCATCAAGCGCGACATCTCCACACTCCAATACGGCGGCTTCCCGGTGTGGGCCAGACCAGGACCAACCGGCGGGTACGTCGTCGACGCCTCCGCCACACTTCCGCCCGTCAACATCACCGCCGCCGAAGCCTCCGCGTTGGCCGCCGCGTTGGCTGTCTGCCGCAACCAGCCGTTCGCCCGCCACGGCGCTGCGGCGCTGACCAAACTGCTGGCCGTCATGGACGAACGCACCAGAACCCAGACCCAGTGCTTGTCCGAAAGGATCTGGATCAACGACGCAGATCAGCTCATCCCCTCTGGTGTGCTTGGTCCCATTGAGCAAGGTTTGCAGGACCGCCGCGTCCTCAACCTGGTCTACCGCGACGAGAACCAGCAAGAAACGTCCCGGCGCGTCGACCCGCAGCTTTTAGCCAGCCTGGCGGGCCACTGGTACCTGATCGCACACTGCCAGCTACGCGGACAAATCCGCTGGTTCCGCCTCGACCGCATCCAACACGCCACCCTCACCGTCAAACCCGCAATCGACGTGCCCCTTGCCGACATCGGCCACCCACCGACGTCCGCGCACACCGTCGCCCCACAGTCGTAGACGGATACTCACACTGAACACCCCGGGACTTCCGGGTGCCGTCGTGCCCTTGACCTTGGCCTCGATAGGTTTTGGTCAAACCCAGACGCGACCAACGCAACAAATCGTCAGTCACCACCAAGGTTTGCCAGTAAGGTGATAGTTGGAAAGGGGAATCTTATGGACGCCATCTTGCGCCACATCGCGGCGAGCACGGTTCTCAGCCTCGCCGACGAGGTTGACTACCAGCCTGGGCAGATCGTCAGCAAGACGCTAGTGCAGAACTCGGCGGTCAGCCTGACGCTGTTTGCTTTCGACGAAGGCGAGGAAATCAGCACCCACCAGGCGGGCGGAGACGCCTTGGTCACCGTCCTCGACGGGACGGGCCAGGTGACCATCGACGGCACGCCACACACCCTGACGGCGGGCCAATCGATAATCATGCCCGCCCAGGTGCCCCACTCCGTCCTGGCACTGGCCCGGTTCAAGATGTCGCTGACGGTGGTCTCCCCCGCCGCCTAGCCCACGATCCAGTCTTTCGAAACGGGCGTGTCGTATTGCCCGAAACTGTGGAATTCCTGGTCTTCAGACCCGTCGTACATGGCCTTGACGAAGCCCTCAAGTTCGGCTACAAAACGCCACTCCTCTTGCAACGCGAGCCGATAGGCAACAGTGCGGTGACCGTAGATATCCGAAATAACGAGCACGACGTTGTCATCGTAGACGAACACATTTCGCAGCCGCCGCATCAACACCCACAAGCTCGTGTCGTCGTGACTGTCGTGAAGACGAACCGCGAGTGCCGTGAACAGCATTTCGATTTCGAACGCCTGGCCGAGGCGTCGCGTCTCCGGACGGTGTTCCGTCATCTGCCAGTCCTGCTGGTCCGTCACGGTGGTGTCAAGCACACGCTGGGCGTCCGGCTTAAGACCGTCCGCGACAACCGCGAACCGTGGATCCTCGACATTTGGACGGACGGAAAGACGGTCGCCAGGGCAAGCCCATCGGCGCAGGCTCAACAGCCAGTAGCGTGACGGAATCTCGGACAGTTCGCCAAAGCACCGATCATCCAGACTCCACCACAGCTGAGCAAAGATCCCTTGCAGGTAGCCCAGCGACGGCGGGAGATCGTAACCAGTGAACGCCGAGAGCATGCGTAACTGCGCCACGCGGTTCAGGTGTTCCCCGTACGGCACGCCGACGAGACGCTCGATATGGCGATAGGCCGCCAACTGCTCAGCACTCAGCATCTCGTGCAACATGAACGTATCGAAACGATCGTCAGGCTCTGTTTCGCTGTGGAACTTCCGCAGGTTGAACCAGATGTTCCAGTTGATCTGGTGGGTGTCCCACAACAACCGTTGGCCGTCGTCGAGGCGCAGTACTTCGAAATTCAGTGATGAAAGGTCGTCGCCGGACTCCTCGTGCAGTATCAGTCGATCCTTCTCCCCATAACGAACAATCAGCGCTATGATTCGTTCCTGGTTGCGGACGCGCCAGCAGAAGTGCGTGTCGACGCCGTCCCGAAAAGCCGTCGTGTTCGCCTCGTAGAACAGCGGAAGCATGCTTCTCAGGTCGTCATCGAGGTGCAGACCATCCCACCCCGAAAGCATCGCGTCGACACAGCGTCCCTCTTGAATGCCAAGCTCCCGGCGTTCATCGTCCAGCGCAGCAGGCGGGTGCATCATTTCCGGCTCCTTCCAATGGCCTGACAACAATCATGCTCTCAGCGCGGGCGGAAATGGTCTGCCACGCGCAGACATCGAGAGCGAGCTACAGTCCCGGTGCCACGCGGCCGAAGAGAAGCAGCGCTGGAACGCATACAATACGCATCAGAATAGGCTCATACGGGAGAGTCGCTGGGTCTATGTGTTTCCAGAGGACTGGCCCATCAAAAGGGTGGAAGACTAGACATCATGTGCGGCCGCTACTCCGACCCTTGCGAGGAAGACATCGTTGAGGCGTTCCATGTTCAAGAGGTCACTGGACACAAGGAGCCTTCCGCCAACGTATGCCCGACCCAGCCCGTCAGCATCGTCGTCCAGGACGAGGCCCTGCGGAAACTCCGGTTGGCACGCTGGGGTTTGATCCCGTCGTGGGCGAAGGGGGTCGATGCACGACCGTTGATCAACGCCCGCGCCGAAACCGTCATCGTCAAACCATCGTTCAGGGCCGCTGCCGCCCGACGTCGTGCCATCGCCCCTGCCCTCGGCTACTACGAGTGGGCCGCCAGCCCGCCCGGCCGCAAGCAGCCCTGGTTTCTGCAACCAGAGGACGGCGGCATCCTCGGCTTCGCCGGATTGTATGAATGGTGGCGCATCCCAGACGGCGTGACGCCGCCGGCGGGGGCGGACGACGGGTGGCTGTGCTCTTGCACAATCATCACCCGTCCGGCGGTGGACGTTGCCGGGCGCCTGCACGACAGGATGCCCGTTGTTGTTCCGCCTGACCTCATCGATACCTGGCTGGAACCCACACTCACCAACCTGGCAGACGTCGAAAACCTGCTGGCGGCCATGCCCGCGCCGGCGTTGGTGCCCATCCAACAATCGCCACTCGGCCAGTCCAGTTGACAACGGCATTGATTAGTGGTATGCCAGTACTTGCCGGGGGAACGGATAGCTAGTCATACTCACAACAACGAGGTAAGAGATGAAAAAGCACGTGGCGGCATTAGGTGCTGCAACTTTGGTGGCCATTTCGTTTGCATTGGGCTCAATGGTGCCCGCTCAAGCAGAGCCAACCAGTCACTCATATGGGCTGTTGCCACCAACACAAACCATAAACCCCACTATCACTTTGCGCGGAGTGCTTCCAGATAGTGCCGACCTACGATCGTTCACGGTGCCCATCGGCGATCAGGGCCAGGTCGGGTCGTGCACTGCGTGGGCCATCGGGTACGCCATGATGGGGTGGTACGCGCAGCAGGCCGGCATAAACGCTCGAGCATTCGCGCCCATGTACCTGTACACGCAACTCAATGGTGGGGGCGACAATGGCGCCCAGGCGTTGCCGACCATCCAGATGGCCGCCAATCAGGGCGTCGACACACAGGACGACTACACCCAGGGCAATTACAACTACACCACCCAACCAACCGCCGCCCAGAGAGCCAACGCGGCCAGTTGGAAGCTCACTGGCGTCAAGGCGCTGTTCGCCAACTCCAATGGCAACGTCGGAGCGGCCGCTCAAACCGCCATCGAAACGGCCATCAGCCAAGGACAACCCGTGGGCTTTGCCTTCCCAGTGAGGGCCGGGTTCGAGAATCTGGGCAGCAACCTAAACGTGGCCGACAACGACTACACCAGTCGCATCCTCGGATACCATGAGGTGCTGGCGGTCGCCTACGACGCCAACGGCTTGATCATCCAAAACTCGTGGGGCACCGGTTGGGGAGCATCTGGCTACGGCAGGCTGTCGTGGGCTGTTGTCCAGCGTGACGCGCTTGAAGCCGACGTGGCGAGCGGATTCAACGGGGCATTGAGCACGCCAATCATGAAACTTGCATTCGGTTTGAACACCGCGGGCTCAACGTCCTTGACGTGGTCACCCCCGGCGAGCGGCGGCACAACCTCGGTGATCAATTTGTCGAACACCGGATGGCGAGTTTCGTCCGCACCGTCATGGGTCACATACACGGCATCCTCGGGGTTCGGCCAGGTGACGGCCATCGCCACCGCTGGGGCCGGCAACCGGACGATGAGCTTGTCGGTCGGCTCCAACACCACAGGGGCCATTCGCAGCGGTACGGTAACGTTCACCACCACCATGGGCTCCCCCGCCGCGTCAGCGACGGTGACGATCGACCAGCCGCCAACTGTGGTGACACCGTCGTTGACACTTTCCACATCGTCTTGGACGGTGCCCTCCTCGAACTC
>WQYR01000023.1 GCA_009781145.1 Propionibacteriaceae bacterium
CCCTTTCGTCCCCGACGAGACGGCTACGCTCGATCAAACCTGCTTCGAGGTGGCGCACATCCAACTTACGGCGCTGGCCCGGCGTCTGGAGTCGATCGGCCCCAACGCCAAGGTCGTCATCGGCATCTCTGGTGGGCTGGACAGCACCAATGCCCTGCTGGCGGCGGCAGGCACCATGCACCGGCTGGGACGCCCCATGACCGATATTCTGGCGTTCACCATGCCGGGGTTCGCTACGTCCGAGGGGACGAAGTCGAACGCCTGGAGGTTGATGAAGGCTGTGGGCGTCACGGCTGAGGAGATCGACATCCGCCCGGCGGCTACCCAGATGATGAAGGATCTGGGCCACCCGGAAGACCAGTACGACGTCACTTTCGAGAACATCCAGGCGGGTCTGCGGGCCGACTACCTGTTCCGCGCCGCCAACCAGCGGGGCGGGCTGGTGCTTGGCACCGGCGACCTCAGCGAAGCAGCGCTGGGCTGGTGCACCTACGGCGTGGGCGACCACATCAGCCACTACAACGTCAACGCCGGGTTACCAAAGACGCTGATGCAATACGTCATCCGCTGGTACATCGACCAGCATATGATCCCCGACGCGGACGATGTGTTGCGCGACATCTTGGCGCAGGAGATCAGCCCCGAGCTCGTCCCCGCAAAGGACGGCGAGCCGCTGCAGTCGACTCAGTCGGCCGTCGGGCCGTACCCGCTGAACGACTTCTTTCTGGCCCACATGCTGGCTGGTGAGGCGCCCAGTCGCCTCGCCTATCTGGCTTGGCACGCCTGGCGGGACGTCGACGCCGGGGCCTGGCCGTCGGGCACCCCGGACGATCAGCACGTCGCTTACGATCTGGCGACCATCAAGGCGTGGTTAGCCAAGTTCTACGGGCGTTTCTTCGCCAGCCAGTTCAAGCGGTCGGCCAGCCCGGACGGCCCCCAGGTGCTGCCGGTCTCGCTGAGCCCGCGCGGCGGGTGGGCCATGCCGTCGGACGCCAAACCGGACGCGTGGCTAGCCGAGCTGGCCAACATCCCCGACACCATCTGAGGCGCTACATGGATTTGCGGAAGCTGCGGAAAAGCTACGAGCGCGGCGAACTGGACGAGGCGGGCTTGCCCGGCACGCCGTACGCCGTCTTCGAGCGCTGGATGGACGACGCCCTGGCCAGCGGGGTTCCAGAACCCACGGCCATGACGGTCGCGACGGTTGGGGCGGATGGTCGTCCGTCCACCCGCATCGTCCTGTTGAAGAGTGCCGACCCGTCGGGCTTGGTTTTCTACACCAATTACAACAGTCGCAAGGCTCACGAGATGGCCGAGCACCCGTGGGTGGCGGCGCAGTTCCACTGGGTCGAGGCCGAGCGCGTCGTCCGCGTCGAGGGACGCGTCGAGAAGGTGACGCCCCAAGAGTCGGACGAGTATTTCGCCCAGCGTCCGCTGGATTCGCGCATTGGGGCGTGGGCGTCCCCGCAGTCCGAGGTCATCGCCAATCGCGCCGTCCTGGTTGCCAACGCGGCCAAAGCCGCCGCCACCATGGGCCTCAACCCGCCGCGGCCAGACCATTGGGGCGGCTACCGCATAGTCCCCGAAGTGTGGGAGTTCTGGCAGGGCAGGGTCTCGCGCCTGCACGACCGCGTCCGCTACCGTCTGGACGGCGAAACCTGGGTCAAGGAGCGCCTCGCCCCCTAAAGGTCCAGAACCCAGACTTTCCGGGTTAGGGATAGCATCGCCAGGTGTGTTGGCGTTGCGACGAAGTCCGACGCCTGGCCCAGTTGTTCGGGCACCACTGCAAGCGTCTGCTTCGCGCCGGTCTGGTTGTCGTAGGCGAATACCAAATCAGCGGCCACGTAGACCTTTCCGTTGCCGGCGGCGCTGCCCGGGATGGGGCTGGCGACGGGCACGGGGTAACGCGCAAGTTCCTGCCCAGTGCTCGCGTCGAGCAAGACGAGGTCCTGTTCGTAGTCGGACGGGGAGTACACGGTGCCCCCATAGATGTTGCCGCTCAGCCCTACTACGGTGTTCCACTGGAACAAATCATCTTGCGTCCACAACTGCTGCCCGGATGCCCACGAGTAGGCAGTGACGGTGTTTGCGTCGTCCGCATGGCTGACCGTGGCAACGAAAACGGACGACGCGGGGTCGGCGTCGACGACGTCAGCCGGCACGGCGGGGAAGAGCGACTGCTCGGTGGTGGCATCCCACGGTTGGGCGGTGCCGGGCCCGGTGCGCCGCAACTGATCAGGCGCCGTCATGCGAAACAGGCGGTCCTCTGTTTGGCCGAAATAGTAGACGGGGCCCGCGGGTGAGGCTCCGGCGTCGGCGCCGAAGGGGGCTGGTTCGCCGGTCTCAATGTCGACGACGCCACGCCCCGTGTTCACCCACTTCCCGGCGATGACGTATGAGGACGTGCCGACGTAGTCGGCGGCCGGTGTCCACAAGTTGGGTGCCGTCCAAAGGCAGGTGGCTGGGGCCGTCATCCTTCGGGCGCACAAGGTGCCGTCGGATGCGTTGCCCGTCAGCACTAGGCCGTTGCCCGCCCAATACAAAGTCTCCCAGACGACGGGCGGCGTTTGTGGTGCGGTTGGTTCGGTGGGTGTCGAGCTTGGGGGGTTGCCGTCACTGTACGGTCCGCCCGGGTTGATGGTGAACGTTGTGCTGTCGGGCGTCGGCGGTGTCGAATCGCTCGGCTGCGGGGGACGTGGCGTCATGGGGGCGTTGCCGATGACGGCGCCAGTGCGGGGGTCGTAGACGGTGAGGTTGCGATCTATCATGACGGCCAGGCCGGTGGCGTCGCCGAGGACCGGCGGCGCCCAGTCGCCGTGGATGGTCCATGCCACGCTGGGTCCGCTCAAGTCGACGCCGGTTAGTCCCTGGTCACTGCTGATGATGACCGTGTCACCAATGGTCAGGAAAATGCTGTAGGTATCTGGCAGATTCAGCGGTCCACGCCATTGCCCAGACGACTGGCCCGCAGTGGTGGCAGGCAACTGGTCGGAAGGGCTCGTCCCATTTGGCTGGGTGACGCCGCAGTCCGTCAGGCACGCGAGAGCGGCCAAAGCCACTCCGACCGCCAATGGCCAGCGAGAGCACCGATTGGCTGGTGAACGTGACATAGGCCACCTCCTCGCGGGATAGTTCCTGAGCAGCAGCCTACCGTTGATATCACGAGATTGGGTTTTGCGTCCCCTAAAATGGCGAAAATCGGCACTTGGGTGGACGAAAAACCCAATCTCGACGTTACGCTCAGCTCAGCGTCAACTCCGGGTACAGCGGATGCCCCGCGAGCAGTTCCTCGGCCTCGTGGTGGACGCGATCGGCGACCTTGGCGTCGATGACGTACTTGGCCTTCGAGGCCGAGCCGTCTGGCGTCGCCGTTGGCTTCGTGGCTTGCAGCGCCTCGACCATCAACGCCGCGACTTTGTCGAAGTCGTCCTCGTCCAGGCCGCGGGTTGTCAGTGCCGGCGTGCCGATGCGGATACCCGAGCTGTACCAGGCGCCGTTGGGATCGCGTGGCACGGAGTTGCGGTTGGTGACTATGCCGGCGTCCAGCAGGGCGTTCTCGGCCTGACGCCCCGTCAGCCCGAAGCTTTGCGACACGTCCAGTAGACACAGGTGGTTGTCGGTGCCGTCGGTGACGAGCTTGACGCCGCGCTTCATCAGCCCGGCCGCCAGGGCCTTGGCGTTGGCGGCGACGCGAGTGGCATAGTCGGCAAAGGACGGCTGACGGGCCTCCGCCAGAGCGACGGCCTTGGCCGCCATGACATGCCCGAGCGGGCCGCCCAGCACCATCGGGCAGCCCCGGTCGACGGCGTCCGCGTACTCGGACGTGCACATCACCAGGCCGCCGCGCGGGCCGCGCAGCGACTTGTGTGTCGTCGTGGTGACGACGTGGCTGAACGGCACCGGGTTGTCGTCGCCGGTGAACACCGTGCCGGCCACCAGGCCCGCGAAATGGCTCATGTCGCTCATCAACGTGGCGCCCACCGAGTCGGCGATCTCGCGCATGCGGGCGAAGTTGACCCGGCGCGGGTAGGCCGAATAGCCGGCCACCAGGATCAGCGGCTTGAACTCTTTGACCTGGGCGGCCAGCGCGTCATAGTCGATCAGCCCGGTGACGGGGTCTGTGCCGTAGGAATGCTGGATGAACATCTTGCCGGAGATGTTGTGGCGGAAGCCGTGCGTCAGGTGGCCGCCGGCGTCCAGCGCCATGCCCATCACCTTCTGGTTGCCCAGTTGGATGCGCAGGGCGTTCCAGTCGTCCTCGTCCAAGTCGTTGACGGTCTTGGCACCCATCTCTGCCAGGGACGGCATCTCGATGCGTTGACTGAGTATTGCCCAGTATGCGACGAGGTTCGCGTCGATGCCCGAGTGCGGCTGGGCGTAGGCGTGTTCTGCGCCGAATAGTTCACGGGCATGCTCGGCGGCGACGGCCTCAACGGTGTCGACGTTGCGGCACCCGGCATAGAAACGGTGCCCGATGGTGCCCTCGGCGTATTTATCGGACAGCCAAGTGCCCATAGTCAGAAGGGTGGTCAGCGAGGCATAGTTCTCGGACGCGATCAGCTTCAGGGAGTCGCGCTGATCGGTCAGTTCTTGGCCGATGGCAGCCCCGACACGAGGCTCAACGGCATTGACGAGGGAGATAATGGCTTGATAAGCAGTGGTCTCAAGGTTCACCCGTCCAGTCTAGTGGTGTTGCTGGTAGTGCCGGGCGCACGTCCACGTCTTACTGGGTCAGCGCCAGGACGTCGGTTCCCCAGTCGGGCACTTGGGTGAAGAAGCCGGCCAGTTGCTCGGCCAAGGCCATGACGTCATCTGAAAGGCGTCCCTCGGCCAGGGCGATGGGCCACTGAGGCCCGGCCTGCGCGGCATGGGCGGCCGGCATCCATCCGACGCGCAGTTTGTTGGCCGGGTGCAACGGCAGGTGCGGGTCGCGGGCGATGATCGTTTCCAAGCTGAACTGACTACTTAAACCGCCGCTGACAAGGTGAAAATCGATCTCGCTGAGCTGCATGTCTGTCAGTTCGACGGTGAGCCGTCCAAGCGCCCGCGCCTCACACCAGTGACGGACGATCGTCCACGCCGGGTACAACCGGTCGGGGGCGATTGCCTTTCCTTCAACCAGGTTTTCGACATCGTCTGCGCTTGGTAGGGGTATGTCGACGACGGGCTCGACCGGCCGACGGAAAAGTGGCCCCACTTTGCCGATCAGGTGCTTGGTGGCCGGCTCGACAATGACGTCCGCAGCCTGCTCCGTCAGTTCTGCCGCTAACTCGGGTGAGGCCGAGAAAAACCCCTGCACCTCATCCAGCGCGATGGCATACAGCCATAATGTCTTCGTCAACACGCTCATCGTCACCTCCGGTGGTCACGGTTCCTACACCATTCAGGTTACCCCGAGGTTGGGTGTATGTGGTCTATGCAGTGGGTTGAATCAACAGGAGCCGGCGGTCCGTGGAGCATTTCCGGAGCGGGCGTGCTCCAGCCGGCCCGAGCACACCCACCGACGCGGGTCGAGAGCAGACGAGCTGGCTCGTCTGCCGAGGCCAAGGAAGGTGTTGAGGAGCGAAGCGACGAGCGACGCCGTACTCGACGCACGGTTTGGGCGGTTGGTTGCGGAAGTAGGCGTCGGTTCCTCGGCAGTTCTTTGAACTGCCTCGTCAACACTCAATCGCTCGCGGCTCACAAGCAAGCTTGCGGCCGCTCGTTCAATCGTGGGCGCCGTCGCCAGCTCGAACCGGCGTTCCGCTCGCTCTTATCGCTGATCCACCGATGCACTTGTCAGGCGATCGTCATCATCAGGCAGCAGACGACAAGCATCAGGGCTGTGACGATGATGAACCCCGGGCTTCCCCAACCGAGCCGGAAGGGGCTCGGCTGAACACTCACTGGCAAGGCCTCGCCTGGCGGTGCCCAGGCGAGCATCGGCTGCTGAGGCGGCGCCCCCGAAGCCAGGAATGGCTTGATGCGGCCACGATGCAGAATCAGGACGGCCGCCGTCGCAAGCGCCGCCGCCACCATGATGGTCGGGGCCACCCATCCGGGCATCCAGGACAGCCCCATCACCACGGCGAAGCCGTTGTTGAGTGCATGTAATGCGAACGACCATTTGAGGGAGAAACGGTAGGCGACGAACCCGAGGATCAGGCCCATCGGCACAGCGAAAATGCCCTGGTAAAGGTTCAGATGCCAAAGGCCGAACAACACCGCCTGTGTCACGATCGCAAAGTTGACGCCGTACGGAAGAAGGTGACGCATGATCGCGCCGCGGAAGATCAGTTCCTCAAAGAACGGCAGCAAGAAAACGGCGGCCAGCATGCCCCACACGGAACTGAGGACGGGGTCGAGTAGGGTGCTTTGCACCTTTGACGGATCGTAGCCGGTTAGGCCGATCAGAGCGTTGATCAGGCTGAGCACCAGTTGGATGGCGAAAACCAGTGCCACCGCGGCACCCAATTGGCCCCAGCGGGACCCAACCGGCCGGGTGGTTGTGATGTCGGTGGTCAGCAGCTTCTTGCCGCGCAGGATGAAGAAGAAGCAGATGCCCAGGGCCTCGCCGATGATCGACCCGATCAAAGTGGCCGGCCCGAGGGCCTGCTGGAACGACGGGTCGTTCATGATCGCCTGCACATCGGGGCCGCCGCCCGTCATGGATTGGCGGATTACATCCATGACGGCGGGGTTCAGAAACGTCAAGACGATGCCGACCACGCTGCCAAGGAATTGCATGACAATCACGCAGGTTGCGAACAGCAGAACGGTCTTGGTCACGGCCCAGCGGACCCCCGTCGAAGGTGCGACGGGGGTGGGGAGATCCTGCGACTGCGCGCAGGATGACGAGTAGGGGGCGTCGGCTGCCGGGGCCACCGAGGGAGCAAAAGTGGGTGCGGCATAGGCGGGATAGCCCGGGGGCACTTGGCTGATCAGTTGATCGGGGGACGGCGGTGCGAAACCGTCTGGAGGTGGGGTTAGGGGCTCAGAGGTGCTCAATTGTCCAGTCCAAACACTCGATGAGTGCGTCGACATCGGAAGGGTCGACGGCGGCGTAGCAGCCGACGCGGATCTGGTTCGGGCCGGCGCTGCGGTAAGGCTCAATGTCGACGATGCCATTGGCCCGCATCACCGACGTCAGGGCCTTCGCGTCTACCGACTCGTCGAACTGCAAGGTGGCGACGACGGGGGAGCGCTGGGCCGGGTCGGCGACGAAGGGGCGGACGAACGGCTTGGCTTCGGCCCAGGCGTAGAGCGCGCCTGAACTGGCCTGGGTGCGGGCCTCCGCAAAAGCCATGCCGCCATTTTCCAACAGCCACGTCAACTGGTGGTCAAACAGAGCCAGGGTGGCCAGTGCCGGGGTGTTCAGCGTCTGGTGCAAGGCGGAGTTTTCGGCAGCCACGGTCAAGTTCAGCATCGGTGGCACCCAGCGCTGCGCTGTCAGACGGGCTGATCTTTCAAGCGCCGCGGGCGAGCAGAAAGCCGCCCAAAGCCCGCCGTCAGAGGCGAAGTTCTTTTGCGGCGCGAAATAGTAGGCGTCGGTTTGGCTGATGTCGGCGTCCATTCCGCCGGCTGAGCTGGTCGCGTCGATCAGCATTAGGGCACCGTCGTGCGCCCCGCCCACTCGCTGGACGGGTGCACACACCCCCGTGGATGTCTCGTTTTGCGGCCAGGCATAGACATCGACGCCGTCCGCCGACACCATCGTCGCAGCCTGCCCGAATGGTGCGGCATAGCTGACAGGCTCGCCCAGGAACGGTGCGGCCGCCACCGCGTCAACGAACTTGCGGCCGAACTCGCCCCAGGCGCCGTGGGCAGACCGGTGCTCGATCAGGCAGCAGACGGCGATGTCCCAGAACACATTCGACCCGCCGTTGCCCAGCACCACCTGGTACCCGTCAGGTAGCCGGTACAGCGCGGCCAGGTTTTCCTGCAGGCGCGCCACAAGTGACTTGACCGGTGCTTGCCGGTGCGAGGTCCCCATGACGGAACCGGGGGCCGCCAAGGCTTCCAGCGCTTCAACCGGCACCCGCGATGGCCCAGACCCAAACCGTCCGTCGCGCGGCTTGAGACGGTCAGGAATGATCAAGGGCGCCCTGTCGTTTGTCATGGTCACCAGTTTAGTGTGGCCAGGTCTGCGACTCGGCAGATGCCTTAGGCCCGACCGACCAACCGACCAGACACGCTGGCTACGAAGGCGTCCAGCGATACCGGGAGGTCTTCAAGGTTCCATGTGGGTGGCGCCTTGTACCAGTCGAGGTCGTCTGGGTCGGGCACGCCCGGGTCGTCGTCGGCGTCAGCCAAGGCCTGCAACCAGCGGTCGCGACCACCCAGCACAACGGCGTATGGCAACACCTTGGAGATCTCCGTATAGGCGGTTTCCTTGGGAACCTGGTTGACGGGCTGAGTCTGCAGCGACATCGACAAGGCGTGCAACCCGTGCACGAGATCGACGCCCGGCCCGGTGCGGCGCGGCATCGTCTGACCCAAAGCCATGAAGCCGATTGCCAGCGCCACCAGCGCCAGGCCAAGCAACCCGAGGTGGGTGAAGGCCACGAGCAGCACCAACGCGACGATGGAGGCAGCCAGCACGACCCAACCGATGCGGTCGAAGGCGTGGCGAACCTGGTCGGGACGGTGCGAGAACCACCCGCGGTCGACAACCTCTTGGTACAGATCGTCCTGCACCTGCGTGATGACTTTCTCCACAGGCTGACCGATCTTCGAAACAACGGCGGCTGGCCCGTCGACCGGGGCGATGGCGTCAAGCAATGTCACCTCGAAGGGGCGCATTTCGTCGCTTGACTCCATACGCTTGAAGGTCCAGTCCATGGGGGCATTGGCCTTTTCAGGTGACAGTTCGATGATCTGTAGATGCCCGCGAACAGCCAAGTCGAGCAGCGTTGCAGTGATGTCGATGGGGTCGACGCGCTCGTCCACGACGGTGCCCACATGCCCAGGACGGATGTGATCGGCAATGTCGAACTCAACCGTGCCCTTGCCCGTCGGCACAAAGCTCGCGATGATGGTGGGGTCCTTCGACGAGGCGACGTCGCGAGCCAGAACGCGCCACACGAGCACGAGTGCCCCGGCGCCGACCAGCGCCACCAAGATGGCGGCGAGCAGCGGTCCGGTTGCGGTCGAGAAGGCGCGGTCAAGTGTCCAGTGGGCTTTGACGTCCTGGTTGACGGCGATCATCGTTGACGGCGCCGTGAAGCCCAGAATCACCTGCGAACCAGGGGCGATCTGCACGTCCTGGAAGCTCGGGCTCCACGAGTCGTGCGTGCCGCCGCCCCACATCTGGCAGGGCCCCAGACCGGTGGGTGCACCGGACTGGCAGTCGACGCTGAGAATCGACCCGGACCCGCCAAGCAGCGGCAAACCGATGTTGCCGCTGGCCGTGGCGACCGGCATCGTCAGCCCCTGCAGGACGGGCCACTTCACCGAAGTGATGGTGACGCCGTTGCTGGTGACGCCGGCGCTGGTGGCGGCGCCTGCGACGGTGTAGCCGATGGTCAAAGGCGAGTTGCCAAGCTGGGAGGTGTCGACGGCAATCGTCTCAATGTTCCCCTCGGTGGTCACGGTGGGCTTCAAGTCGGCGCCGTTCGCGCCGGTGGCCGTGACGTCCGTGATGGCAAACTGGAAGTACGTGTAGTCGGCACCGTCGCTCGTCAGCGCCAGTTGTTGAACAAACTGGGCGGGGGCGGTGCCGCCTGTGAAAGCAATCTCGGTGCTGAGCTTTAGCGTGCCGTCTTGGGCGACCTGCCCGCTGACGGTGTAAGTGTCAATGCTGCTATCGGCCCAGGCGCTGGGTGCCGACGCGGCAAGCCCAACTCCAACCGCAATTGCGACCGCCGAAATCGCGGTAATCTTGGTGCGCCAACTGGTCACGTCGGTCTCCTTCGGGTGCCGTGAAAAAGGTACTGGGCAATAGCCTAATGCACAGCTTGAAAAAACGCGTGTCATCTGATAAGCCCGATCCTAACAAGATCACAAGGAACACTGATATTCTTTCCACATGAGCTATACAAGGCCGCCAACGCAGCAGAATCCTTGGGGTGCGCCGACCAATCCGTGGGGCAGTGGGGCCGTACCGCAACGCGCCATGATGCCACCCGGCATGGGTTACCCAGCACCCGCAAGGCCTGGTTACCCAGCGCAGGCCACCTATGCGCCGGCATCGACCAAGCCGGCCGGTTCGAGCAGCCTTATCCTGAAGGTCGTGTTGGTGGCTTTGGGTGTCATCTTCGTCCTGATCGTGCTTGTCAAGGTGATGTCCGGTGGTGGCACGCCAACTCCGCCGCCGACGACGACGGCACCGCCCACCACCACGCACACCACCCAGACCACCAAGCCGACACCGCCACCGACCACGCCGACGCCGCCACCGACCACTACGCCGACTCCGCCACCGACCACTACGCCCGGCCCTGGCTACCAGAATGCTGATTACACGGTGCCTGACCCGGACCTGAACCCGCCCGATTTGCCATTCCCGGAAACCTACGGTGATGCGATGACCTGGATAGTGGACAACGTCTTCTACCAGCAACCGATTCCTGTGCCCGTGGAGTGCCAGATACCAGACATCAACCCGCTTGCCGCGTCCAAGGCGGACCTGCAAACCTATTTGAATGACTCGACGGCATGTTTGATGCGCGTTTGGGGGCCGCAACTGCAAGCCGCCGGTTTCAACGCCGCACGCCCGTCGGTGACGGTGTACAGCGGCCAGATCCAGTCGCCGTGCGGCAAGATGCCAAACGAAAATGCGTTGTACTGCGGGGCCGATCAGCAGGTGTACTACGCAACGGACCTACCAGATCTGTTCCCCGCTCAGGCCACAGACCCGTTTGTGCCGGTGGCTGTCATCGCCCACGAGTTCGGCCACGCCATTCAGGCACAGAGCGGCATCCTTTTCGGGGAGAGGGTTTGGCAGCAGGAGATGTCCGACGAGGGTGACGATGCCACGGCCAACAACTTTTCGCGGCGTCTCGAGCAGCAGGCTGACTGTTTTGCCGGGGCGTTCCTGCAGTCCATATCGCAGTCCGCCGGCATCTCCTCTGACGAGCAGACCTCCCTGGCAAAAGTCTTCTATGCAATCGGTGACGATGTTCTGTCTGGTGATCCGAATTATGATGGCGACCACGGTCATGCCGCCAACCGTGTTCGTTGGATGCAGACCGGGTTGACAGCGCCGATAGCCGGCGCCTGCAACACCTTCGCCGACAGTGTGACCGACGATCAAACGCGTTAGCGCAGGTCGTCTAGACCCCAGGGCCGTGCAGCACCTGAGTGCCGGGCGGTTGACTGCCGATAAGTTGCGGTACCGTCACAAGCGTCATGCCCTTCGCCCGTAGCGCGTCGACAATCGCCGGGACGGCCTCAGAGGTTCCCGGGTAGATGTCGTGCATCAAGATGATCGACCCAGGTTTCGCGGCGTCCACCACCCGCTGGACGATGGCCGGGGCGCCCGGGTTGCGCCAATCCTCCGGGTCGACGTTCCATCGCACGTCCACCAGGCCGAAATCTTGCTCAGCCTGGGTGAGAGCCCGGCTGCCCGAGCCGAACGGTGGGCGCAACAGCGTGGGTGTCACCCCGCCGCCCGCCACGATGAGGTCGTTGGTTTGCTGGATTTCCTGTGTGATGGCGTCGGGCGTCATTGTTGCGAAGCTGTGATGACTGAATCCGTGTGTGCCGATGACGTGGCCCGCCTGCGCGATCTTGGCGATCGCATCGGGGTGCCGCTGGATCATTACGCCGAGGACGAAAAACGTCGCCTTGACATTGCGTGATGCCAGCGCGGCCAGCAGATCATCGGTTTGCATGGATGGGCCGTCGTCGAAGGTTAAGGCGACGCACGCGACCTTGCTGCAGTCGATCGGGGCGGCCGGTTTGCGAGGTACGAAGCGGGGCGTCACGGTGGAGCGCGATGCGACGCTGATCAGCGGTGTTGCATTCATTGAGGTGCTGTTTTCGGCTTGGGATGGTGCGGCGAATCCGACGCTGGCGGCGGTTATCGCCAAGGCGAGTGCCACGGAACCGAGATTGATCAGCACACCGCCTACCGTGGCTGGTGCGGGCTTCGCTGCGCGCGCAATCACGTAATAGACGTTACTGTCAACTGCGCCCCAGAACAAGCCTCAATGGACACGGAGTGGTAACGGGTCGCGGTCGGCGTATTATCGGCCCGTGAGTTCTCCGCCGCCACCCGATCAGCTTGACGCCAGACGCTGGCAAGCGCTGGCCGTCTGCCTGGGCGGATCCTTCGTCACGATGCTGGACGTATCAATTGTCAACGTGGCTTTGCCCAGCATGCAGCAAGCCTTGCACGCCGGGTCAGCCCAGTTGCAGTTGATCGTCTCGGGTTACATTCTGGCGATCGCGCTTCTGGTCGTCCCGGCGGGACGCATCGGGGACGCCAGGGGACGTCGCATGATGTTCATCCTGGGCATCGGCGGGTTTGGCCTGATGAGCTTGCTGGCCGGCCTGGCCCAAAGCGACTCCTACCTGGTGGTCATCCGGCTGCTGCAGGGCGCCTTCGCGGGCGTGCTCAACCCGCAGACTTCTGGGCTGATCCAGCAGATGTTCCGGGGCAGCGAACGTGGCAAGGCGTTCGGCCTGATGGGCGCCACGATTGGTGTGGCGACGGCGCTGGGCCCAGTCGTCGGCGGCGCGCTGGTGACGATGGCCGGCCCAGCCAACGGATGGCGCTGGGTGTTTTTCATCAACGTGCCCGTCGTCCTTGTCGTCATCCCGTTGGCCAGACGGTTGCTGCCGGCACGCATTGCCAGCGAGGCGCCGCCTCGTTTGGACGTGCCGGGCATCGCGCTGATCGGCTTGGCGTCGGCGGTGGGCATGGTGCCATTCATCGGCACGGGCGAGCAGGGCGAGGCGGGGCTGGGCCCCTGGCGCTGGTGGCTGCTGGCGGTGGCGGCGCTGATCCTCGGCGTCTTTCTGCTGTGGGAGCGGCGATACCAGACCAAGTACCAGGCGGCAGTGCTCGACCCGTCCCTCATACGCAACGTCTCGTACCGGTTCGGCGTGATGATCGGGGTGGCCTACTTCGCCGGGTTCAACTCCGTCTTCCTCGTGGTGACGATGGTGCTTCAACGAGGGCTGGGCTTCTCAGCACTGATGGCCGGCCTGATCAGCGCGCCGTTTGCGGTAGGTTCTGGCCTGGCGGCGCCGTTGGCCGGACGGATGGTCACCAAGTATGGGCGCCTTTGGATGGTCGGCGGCCTGATACTTATGCTCGCAGGCTTGGGTGTCATGGACATGGTGCTGCTCTGGACGCCCGTCGGCCACCTCGCCTGGACGCTGGCGGTGGCGGGGTTCTTCACCGGCCTGGGGTCAGGTTCCGTCATTTCACCGAACCAGACGCTGACCTTGGCGTCCGTGCCGCCCCGCATCGGTGGCGTGGCGAGTGGTGTCATCCAGGTGAGCCAACGAGTCGGCTCGGCCGTCGGCATGACTATCGTTCTGTCGGGTTTCTTCGCCAACTATGCCCCACTGGGTGCCCGCGGGGCGGCCGCCAAAACGCTGCTCGCATCCATAGCGATGATCGGTGTCGCCCTAGTGATCGCAATAATCGACTGGTATCGCCGCCGCAACCACGAGGACGTCCTTTTGTAATGAGGGGCGGACCGCCGTCAGTGAAAATAGGGTATGACGAGCCAGAGGCCGAATAGCACTATCAGACCGACGACGGCCAGCAGCGCGTAGGCGCCGATCAGTGTGACGCCCGGTGCTTGGCCGGCCTGCTGGCGGACATGTCCGGCGTCCATAAGTTTGGCCGCTGTGGCAACCAGGGCTACGACGATGACGGTGGCAATTAATGTGACCCCGGCCACCTGCCCGAGAGCGATCCAGTTGATGGTCATGCCGTCACCGCCTGCTTGTTGTGCGCATGGTGCCTGCGGCGGCGTGGCGGGTGCGGCGCTGTGCTGACGGCGGGACGCACGCCAGCTTTGGTCTCTGCGGCGATTGGCAGGCTGCGCGAGGTGGCGAGCCCGATGCCGCCGGAAGCCGGGGCGCCAAATGTGGCGGCAGCCGACGGGGCGGCAGTGATTGGGGTGACGTTGCTGGGCACACCGTCCATGCCGGGCATTGCGACCACCCGGATGGCATCCTTGGTTCCGCGCGCCCTCTTGCCGGGCAACACGTTCACCTGGTGGGAGTCGTTGACGTTATTGGCGTCCACCTTGTGGTGGTGCGAGATCCGAAGGATCACCAGCGCGACGGCCACCAGCACACCGAGCATCAGGAAGAAGCCCCACAGGCCCTGTTTTGCCAGGGCCGAGGCCAACCCGCCGACGATGGCGGCGGCTGGCAGTGTCAACAGCCAGGCGGTCATCATGCGTCCGGCGATGTTCCAGTTGACCTGGGTGCCGCGCCCAACCCCTGAACCCAGGATGGCACCTGAGCAGACGTGCGTTGTTGACAACCCGAAGCCCAGATGGGCGGAAGCCAAGATGGCGGCGGTGGCGGCCGTCTCGGACGCGAAGCCCTGTGGCGACTCGACTTCGACAATGCCCTTACCCATCGTCCGCATGATGCGCCAGCCACCCGAGTAGGTGCCCAAAGCGATTGCCGCGCCGGCCAGGAAGACCACCCAGAAGAAGGGACGGGTGCCGCTGGTTTGGTATCCGGCCGCGACCAGCACCAACGTGATCAAGCCCATCGTCTTTTGGCCGTCCGACGTGCCGTGCGCCAGCGCCACCATTGAAGCCGACAGGCGTTGCCCCATCCGGAATGTATTGGCGGCGTGGTGGGCGGTATGGTCGGTGATGCGGTAGGCGGCCTTGGTGGCAAATGCGCTGGCGACGCCGGCGACGACGGGGGCCACCAGTGCCGGCAGAAGAATCTTCGAGACGATAACCGCCGGGTGTATGCCAGCCATGCCGGCTGACACCACAACGGCGCCGATCAAACCGCCGAACATGGCGTGGGATGACGAGGACGGCAGGCCGAACAGCCAGGTGACCAGGTTCCAGATGATGGCGCCGCACAGCCCGGCGAAGACTGCTTGCGGGGTGACGAGCTTGTCGTCCACGATGCCCGACGAGATCGTCTTGGCCACCTCGGTGGCCATCAGCGCACCACACAGGTTTAGGACGGCAGCAACGGCGACGGCGACCTTGGGCTTGAAAGCCCCGGTGGCAACCGACGTGGCCATCGCATTGGCCGAGTCATGGAAGCCGTTCGTGAAATCGAACACCAAGGCGGTGGCGATCACGATAATAACCAGTGCCAGTGTGAGTGTCATCGGCAGTCCCTTGCAGGCGTGGCAGTCAGTGTGGTCATCAATCCTCAATTTTCACGGCTAGACATGGCCAACGATAGCGAATTCGGACGCAACTGCAAGTAGGTGGCGTGTCGACATTGCCGAAGTTTTGCGTCCTGTGGGCAGTTCCGTCCCCACCAGCCATCCACCGCGTCAGAAAAACCTCTCTGACAAGCAGAAATGCTGAGCCAACGAGTTTTTGGAAACTTGCTCAAATCATGAGAATCCAGGTAAACGTCAGTTGAACAGGCGGTGAAACTGCGGCAACGAAATCACTGCACTTTCAGTGGTGTCCGGGACGTGGTCATCGGCAGGCCAGCGGTTCCGTGGTCTTACACTTGAGTCAAAGGCTTCTGACGGCCAAACAGGCCGCAGCGATCAGGGACGCGATTTGAGGTGGTCTTGATGGATTGGGCAAGCGGGCGGTCCAACGCCAGTGGGAACGGCAACACCGTGACGACTGACTACGACGCGATCGAAGAGGCGGCCGACATCTTGGCAAATCAGGCAGCCGGTATGCGTTCAACCCTGGAGTGGTTGGACCGTCAATGGCAGCAGATGCAGTACCTGACGTCAGGGTTGACCATCCAAGCGTTCGACATCACCACATCAGCGTGGCTTCGTCACATGAACGCGAACGTGAGGGTGCTTGAAGAAGTGGTGGCCTGGATGCGCCGCCGCGTTGAACACGTGAAAGAGGTCGAAAACAGTTGTACGCAGAGTCTGGCACGGCTGTGAGAAAGGTGAAAGGAGACTTCGGTGGCTGTGTATGAAGAAATCCCGGTCTATGTAGACCAGCTTGTTGTTGCGGCAATTGGTGTGCACATGCGCGAGAGGTTCCCCTCGTTTCCAATATGGACAGTTAGGGATGGTGGTTGGGAGTTTTCGGAGGCGGGCCTAAGGATGAGGATCCAGTGCCCAGACGGAACCGGGCGCTTTGGGGGGGCTGCGTCTATCCTTGAAGATGCGGGCGGTCTGACACCAGAAGAAGCCGCGGGAATCGTGGCGGGTTATGACCAGACTCATGCTTTTGCGCGGATTCGGGAATTGGTACATGAGATAATTGAGGGGACCCCGTGGACGTCTGACACGGTGAATTGGAGAGCGCTGCCGAGCCCAACTGATTATGAGGGCACGCTGTCGCTGTTGAAGGACGCTATCTGCGTTCTCAGTGTGGCCGACACCAATAACAACATCAAGGGGCAGGTCGAAAGCATCAGGGCTGTACTGGATCGAACCAACGCTGACGGGTCGCCGAATGTGGGTGATCCGATGTCCGGCTCGTACGTTGATGCGCTGCGGAAGCTGCTAACCGGCGATGACGAGGACAATAACGGACAGTTGATCTCGCTCTGCATGTGTGCGCATGATTTGCTGGTGGCGTTGGCTTGGTTCGTCCAGGCTGAACAGGGCATCTGGAAAGCAGCCCGCGATGACGCGGCGAACGTGATCTTTGATGCGATCGCCGTTTTTGACGATTGGCGACCTGGCACCAACAGTGACCTTGGCAAGCTGACAGCCGTCCTTGGCCTGGCGACCGCATTGTTTGCGCTCGCTGGGTCGATGATGACTGTGCCTGCGGCGATATTTGGTCTTTTCGCAGGCATGACAGCAGTTTCCGATGCATTCGACACTGGCAAGACCTCCATGTCATCATGTGTTAGGCCATGCAGTTCGGTCGACGGGCTAATCCAGGGTCTCAGTGACTCCTTGGCCAGCGTGATACAGGTTGATGGAGGCAGCACCAGTGTGGCTCAGGGTATCTACGCACGAGAGTGGGACCTGTTTCTGAATGCGCAGGCGATGGCCGTTTCCACCACAACCGCGGCGAAGAGTGGCAACCAGCCGGTCCTGCTCCGTCCAAACCGCGTGCTCTACAAGTCCAACGCTATTCCATCAGCCGACCTGGATGAGTTGTCTACAGTGGCGAGCATTTATCTTGACCGCATCATCGACGATCTCGAAGCGGTGGTGGGCGACCTGGAAAAAATCAACGAATTTCCAGCGATGGATGATTGGCTGCGGCCACCGGGCCTCGGATACGCGCTCCACGATGGAAAGCGTGGCCCATTCGACATGTGGAATACCTTCGCGGTTGCAATTCTCGACCTTGTCGGAGAGACGGGGACGTGGTACGGCCAGGCCATCAAGGTGCTCAGAGATGTGCAGGACAACATTTTGACATACAAAACGACGGTCCAAGAGGCCGATGCCGATGACGCGGGCGCCTGCGAGCGAATCAGGAACGGGTGGTCATGATGGGGCAGGGTTGGCGCCGTTTAGCATCGGCGGTCATCGCGATGACCGTTTTGGGTGCAGTCGGCTGTGGCAGTTCAAGCGCACCTGTGGATCAAAATGTGGTGCCAGACCCCAGATTCCAGGCTTGTCTGAACAAGGTTTTGAGCCAGGACCCAGGCGCGGCAATCTCCGCGCAACAGCTGGGGTCGGTCACTGGTGACATCAACTGTGGGGGAATGAATATCTCATCTATTGAGGGCGTCCAGTTCCTTACCGGCATCACGAGCTTGGACCTTCTTAACAATAACAATCTCAGCGATGTTGGCCCAATCGCGGGGCTTGCTAGCTCCGCAAGCCTTGAGAGACTTGGCTTCGGCGGCGACCAGATCAGCGATGTGTCGCCGTTTGCGGCATTTGCCCACTCGTCGAGCCTCGCCGAACTTGACCTGTTGGCAAACCAGATTAGCGATGTCGCCCCGTTGGCGAGTCTGTCCGGCGCGAGCGGGTTCTCCAAGCTGTATTTGGACAAGAACCAGATTGCGGATATCACCCCGTTGGCTGGTCTCACGGCCCTCTCCGAACTCAGTCTCAACTGGAACCAGATCGGCGATATCACCCCGCTGGCTGGTCTCACAGGCCTCAGCGTACTCGGTCTCGGCTACAACCAGATCAGTGATGTCACTCCGCTGGCCGGTTTCACCAACCTTACGTTCCTTGGACTCAACGGCAACCAGATTGGCGATATATCCAGTTTGGCAAACATGATGGCCACCTGGAACAAAACGATCGGGGGAGGGGTGTCTGTGAGAGAGCAAACTGTCACGTTGTCGCTTGCTGCGCCAGGAACGATCGCCTCACCGGTAGTGTCCACCACTGGGGAGCCTGTCGAGATGGTTGCGGAATCCGGGCCGGTCACAGTAAACGCGGACGGCACGATCACCTGTACTGCCATTGGGAAGGCCAAGCTCAACTGGGATACAACAGCGCCTAGACCGGGCGACCTCGTTTTTTCAGGCACACTCATCGTGACCGTTGGGGAAACCCCGTCGGCCACACCGGCGCCGGATACGCCGAGCGTGCCGCCGTCGTCGCCCCCGACGGAAGTTGGCAGTTCGCATGGAGTGTTGACGATGGTGATCATCGGGCTGGCTGTCGTTGTCGTGGGCGC
>WQYR01000024.1 GCA_009781145.1 Propionibacteriaceae bacterium
CCTGCTTGGCGCATGGGCATGTCCATCGGTTTGGCCACCGGACTGTACGGGCCGTCGTTCGGCGCACTGGCTGTCTCGTCCGGGCTCACAGTGTGGCAGGCCTGCGCACTTTCGGCGCTGATGTTCACGGGTGGTTCACAGTTCGCTTTCGCCGGGGTGTTGGGGGGCGGCGGCACGCCGATCGCAGCATGGTCGGCCGCCAGCCTTTTGAGCATACGCAACGGCATCTACGGCCTGGAGATGAAGGCCATGCTGCGCCCGCTGACGCCCGTCATACCCGCGATGGCGCAGGTCACCATCGACGAGTCGATGGGCACCGCCTCGGCGCAAACCGACCCCGCCGAGCAGCGCCGCGGCTTCATCACTGCAGGGATCGCCGTCTACGTCTTGTGGAACCTCGGCACCCTGCTCGGCGCCCTGCTCGGCCAAGCCATCGGCGACCCGAAGGCTTTCGGTTTGGACGGCGCCGCCTCCGCCGCGTTCATCGGCCTCCTGTGGCCGCGTCTCAAGGGACGCGACCCCATTGCCCTGGCCGTCATCGCCGCCGCTGCCACGATCATCGTCGTCCCCTTTGTGCCACCCGGCGTGCCGATCCTGATTGCCGCAGCCGTCACCACCGTCGCGACGCTGGCCCAGCAGAGGAGGCAAGCATGACCATGTGGGCTTGGGTGCTTATCTCCTGCGCGACGGCATACGCCATCAAACTGGCGGGCTATGCGCTGCCCAAGGCAGTGCTTGACCGCCCGATCATCCGCAACACCGCCTCAGCGCTGACCGTCGGACTTCTGGCCTCGCTGGTGATCACCAACACGATGACCACCGGGCAACATCTCGTCTTCGACTCCCGTCTGCTGGCCCTCGCGGTGGCGGCCATCGCGCTGTGGCGCAAACTGCCCTTCATCATCGTCGTCATCCTAGGAGCGGTCGCCGCAGCACTCGGCCGCCTGGCTGGACTTCCGTGAAACTCGCGCACCGGCACCCGCCAAGCCGGTACGATGGAGGCCGCCAATAGGCCAGGAGGAATCGGTGACCAACTTGCAGCCAGATGCCGAGGTCGCCCTGCCGCGCGTCAAACGCGACCTGGCCTACATCGGCATCATCCTGGTGGTCTTCATGACAAACATCGACGGCTCCATCGTCAACGTCGCACTGCCTCAGTTGAGCCGGTCACTCGCCGCCAGCCCTCAGTCGACGGTCTGGGTGACGACGACCTACCTGCTGGCCGTCGGCTGCGCCGTGCCCGCCACCGCGGCCCTGGGCGACCAAGTGGGACGCCGACACCTGTTCCTGACAGGCGTGCCCCTGTTCACGCTCGCCTCGCTGGGTTGCGCGCTTTCGACCAGCCTGCCAATGTTGGTGGCTTTCCGGGCAATCCAAGGTCTGGGCGCTGCGTCACTGTTCGCCGTCATCATCCCGATCATGCGCATGATGTTCCCGGCCGCCCGCATGGGTGTCATCTTCGGCATCAACGCAATGGCCACCGCACTGGGCGTTGCCATCGGCCCGACACTTGGCGGCATCATTTTGGCACACTTGACGTGGCCGTGGCTGTTCCTGATCAACGTGCCGATCGGTGCCGTCGTCTTCGCGTTGGCGCTCTATGCGGTACCAAAGCACCAGGGCAGACGCGGTGATTTCGACGGCCTCGGAGCGTTGACCATCGGCCTGGCCATCGCGCTGTTCGTCGTCGGGGTTCACTTGATCGTCGACATCCGTACCCTTTGGATCGCCGGCCTGTTGGTGGTCATCGCCGTCGGATTCGTCGTATTGTTCCTGCGCGCCGAAGACCGCGCCACCCGTCCCGTCCTTCCCCGAAAGATGTGGAACGGGGTGTTTTCGCTGGCCGTGCTGACGGCGTTCTGGTCGTTCTTCGGCCAGGGCGTGGCCTTCGTCGCACTGCCCTTCCTGTTTCAGAGCGCCTACGGCGCCTCGCCCTTGCAGTCGGCCCTGCTTTTCACGCCATGGCCGGCTGTGATCGTGCTGGCGGCCCCCCTTTCGGGGCGCCTGGCTGACCGTTTCCGTCCGGCCGTATTGGCGATCGCCGGGCTGGTTGTCTACCTGGCCGGTTTGTTGCTGCTGGCCACCCTGGGCGACCACCCCGCCCGCTGGTGGGTGCTGGTGTGCACCGCCATCTGCGGGCTCGGTTTCGCCTTTTTCCAGTCGCCCAACAACCGCGAAATGCAAGGCGCGGTGCCCATGCGCATGGCGTCCAGCGGCGCTGCCGTGCTGAACCTCAACCGCAGCGTGGCCCAATCGGCGGGATCGGGCATGGTGTCTATCGCCCTGGTGTTGTTCGGGGCTACCGCCGGCTCAACACTGCAGGAGGCCCGTGCCGCCACCAGCGTCTTGTGGGTGGCTGTCGCCGGTGCCGCGTTCTCACTGGTCTTCAGCGTGCTCAAGCTGCGCACCGTGCTGACCGCCGAGAACCGCCCGTAGTGCGACAATAGAAGACATGCGAAACCCCCGTGCCGGCCAACCCGCCGAACCACTTGACCTAATCGACGTCAATGCTGTCGTGGGCTCCTACTACGACATCAAACCCGACCCCTCCAACCCGCTGCAGCGTGTAGTTTTCGGCACGTCCGGGCACCGGGGTTCCAGCCTGGACGGCGCCTTCAACGAAGACCACATCGCGGCCATAACGCAGGCCATCATCGAGTATCGCGCCGGCCAGGGCATCACCGGGCCGATGTTCTTAGGCAAAGACACCCACGCCCTGTCACTGCCCGCCTGGAAAACCGCCCTTGAGGTGTTGATGGCGCAAAACATCACCGTCCTGGCAGAAAGAGACGACGAGTACACGCCAACCCCGGCCGTCTCGCGGGCGATCATCGCCTACAACCGCGAGCACTCCCCCGCTGCCGACGGCATCGTCGTCACCCCGTCGCACAACCCGCCGCGCGATGGCGGAATCAAGTACAACTCGACCAATGGTGGCCCATGCGACGCCGAGGCCTCAACCTGGATCGCCAACCGCGCCAACCAATTGCTGGAAGCCCACACCGTCATTTCCCGCCAGCCGTACGAGGCCATCGCCTCGCGCATCACCCGCTTCGACTACCGTACGCCCTACTGCGAAGCGCTGACACAGGTCGTCGATATTGACGCCATCGCTGCGTCCGGGCTGAGCATCGGCGCCGACCCACTCGGCGGCGCGTCAGTCAGCTACTGGCAGTGGCTGGCCGAGCACACCACCATGAACCTGACGGTCGTCAACGACATCGTCGACCCTAGGTGGGCCTTCATGACGCTGGACACCGACGGCAAGATCCGCATGGACTGCTCGTCACCCGACGCCATGGCCAGGCTCATCGGGCACAAGGACGAGTACGACATTGCCACTGGCAATGACGCCGACGCCGACCGTCACGGCATCGTCACCCCCGATGCCGGTTTGATGAACCCCAACCATTACCTGGCCGTCGCCATCCAATATCTGTTCACGAAGCGTCCCGGGTGGGCCGCCGAGGCCGCCGTCGGCAAGACCCTGGTGTCGTCGTCCATGATCGACAATGTGGCGGCGCTGATCGGCCGCAAGCTCATCGAGGTGCCCGTCGGTTTCAAGTGGTTCGTGCCCGGCCTGATCACAGGCGAGCTGGGCTTCGGCGGCGAGGAGTCGGCCGGCGCCAGCTTCCTGCAGATGGACGGGCACACCTGGACGACCGACAAGGACGGCATCATCTTGGACCTGTTGGCCAGCGAGATCACTGCCAAGACCGCCAAGACGCCCAGCCAGCATTACGCCGAGCTTGAGGCCCGCTTCGGCACGTCCTATTACGCCCGTGTGGACGCAGATGCCACCCGCGACCAGAAAGCCCGCCTGGCGGCGCTCAACCCCGCTGACGTGACGGCCACGACCCTGGCCGGCGCCCCGATCGAGCATGTCTACACCAACGCCCCCGGCAATGACGCACCGATCGGCGGCCTGAAAGTGGCCACCGCCACCGGTTGGTTCGCCGCCCGTCCCTCCGGCACCGAGGACAAGTACAAGATCTACGCCGAGTCGCTGGTCAGCGCCGACAATCTCGCCGCCATTCAGGCCGAGGCCAAGCAGGTGGTCGACGCGGCGCTGGCCTAAAACAACCGCTCGTCGGCGTGGTCCAAGCCTCGCAGCCCGTCGTAGTCGACGACGACGCAGGCGATGCCCCGGTCTATTGCCAGGGTGCGGGCCTGCGGCTTGATTAGTTGGGCCGCGAAGATGCCCTCCACATGACCCAACAGGGGGTCGCGACGCAACAACTCCAGGTAGCGGGTCAACTGCTCGACGCCGTCGATCTCGCCGCGCCGCTTCACCTCGACGGCCACATACCCACCGTCTGCCGCCCGAAGCAGCAGGTCGACCGGGCCGATCGGTGTGCCATACTCGCGCTGCACCAACCGATAGCCGGCACCAAACGTTTCCGGATTCTCGGCCAACAGCGCTTGAAGGTGGGCCTCGACGCCGTCCTTGACGAGCCCCGGGTCGGCACCCAGCTCATCCGTCACGTCCGTGAAGATCTCGCCCAAACCGATGCGCAGCGTCTCATTGTTGCTGCCGCGCACCTGCCACACCTCGGCCACCTCAGGTCCGTCAGATTCCTCCGGCGGCAGCACCTCAAGACGGCAGGGCGGGCTCATCCAGTTGAGCGGCTTGTAGGCCCGGTCGTCCGCATGGACGGACACCGACCCGTCGGCTTTGATCATGATCAGACGCTTGGACATCGGCAGGTGGGCGCTCAAACGCCCGGCATAATCGACCCGGCACGAAGCAATCACCAAACGCACCCGGCCAGTTTACCTGGCCGGAAACCTGGCAACGCTAGTCGTCGGCGATCACCACGTTGCCGTCCGCGTCCACCTCAATCTCGCGCTCGGCGAACTCGGGGCGTAGCGGCTCGTAATCCTTCGATTCGAACAGGGGCGACGAGACGATCATGTCCGCCGTGGCGACGTTGCAGGCCGTAGGCATGTTCCACAGCGTCGCCAGGCGTAGCAGAGCCTTGACGTCCGGGTCGTGCGGCTGGGGGGTTTCCGGATCCCAGAAGAAGAACAGCGCGTCCAGCTTGCCGGTGGCGATCATGGCACCGATCTGCTGGTCGCCGCCTTTCGGGCCCGACAGCAGCTTGGTGATTTTCAAGCCCGCCTCATGCTCGATGATCGTTCCCGTCGTGCCGGTGGCGAACAGCTCATGCCGCGCCAGCAGCCGCCGGTTCCAAACGCACCACTCCAGCAGCGAGCCCTTGCAATTGTCGTGCGCAACCAAACCGATACGCATAATCAGCCTCCTCCTGAACTGCCCCTACCTTCTACTGTACGGGACGGGTTCAAGTCAGGACGCTGTGATGGTGTCGATGTGCGCGCCCCAGGCCGGCCAGCCACCGTTTTGGGTGACAGGGTGGTTGGGGTCGTAGCCTTTGGCCTCAATCGCATCGACGACGGCCATCGAACTATCCGAGACGGCGCCGAGCACGTCATAACTGGGGGGCAACTGGGCGTCCGCCAAGACGATGAAGAACTGGCTGCCGTTGGTGTCGGGGCCGGCGTTTGCCATGGCGACCGTGCCGCGCGGGTAGGTCTCTTTGCCCGTCAACTCATCGGGGAAGCTGTAGCCGGGGCCTCCGGCGCCGGTCGCCGTCGGGTCACCGCACTGTAGGACGAACCCCTGCGCCAGCCGGTGGCAGTCGGTGTTGTCGAAATAGGTTTGGGCAACCAGCGACGCGAACGAGTTGACCGCGCACGGCGCCTTGGCCCGGTCAAGCGTCATGACGACGTCGCCCGCGGTCAGGTGCATCGTGAAGGTCACCGTGCCGGTCTTCTGCACGTCGGTCGCGGGCGGCAGATCCACCGGCTTGGCCGCCTGGCCTGACGGCACATACACGCAGTCGTTGGGGTTGGCGCTGGGCGCCGGGGTGGACGTCGCAGTCGTCGCCACTGGTGGCAGTGACGACGGTGGTTGGGTTGTTGGGGCGGGTGCGGGCGTTGAGCAACCGGCCAATGCGAATGCTGGGACGAGTAACCAGGCCATCTGGCGAAGCTTCATGAGGGTACTTTCGGCTAGTCTGAACATTATGGTCAACCTAACCAGGATATACACTTCGACGGGCGATGACGGGCAAACCCGCCTGTCGGACAACTCAGTGGTGCTCAAGACCGACGCTCGCGTAGCACTGATTGGAACGATTGACGAGGCCAACTGCGCAATCGGAGTTGCCCTGACGCTTGGCATCGATGCTGAAATCTCACAGGTGTTACAAACCGTCCAAAACGAGTTGTTCAACATTGGTGCCAACGGCAGCCGTCCCGAAGCGCTCACCCAACTGGAGAACTGGTGCGACAGTTTCAACGCCGAGTTGCCACCACTTCGGTCATTTGCGCTGCCCGGCGGGTGCCCGCTCGCCGCCCAGTTGCATGTCGCCCGGGTGGTGGTGCGACGTGCCGAACTGGCGGGGTGGCGCGCCAACCAGGAAACCGCCGTCGACCCAAACGCGTTGCGTTACCTGAACCGTCTCAGCGACCTGTTGTTCATACTGGCTCGGTACGCGAACATGCGCGCCGGCACTGCCGAGACGCTCTGGCAACCGCTCTAGCAGAAAATCGCCCGAGGGTCTCGCTGGGCCGCCGGGGCGACGGCAATCGACGCCGACACCATTTGCGTCCCCGCACCATTTATCTGGCCGGCGAACCTGGAGCCGTCATAGATGCACACCGAATAGCCGACATGATCAGGATCAGAGACATAGACCTCGATGGTGATGACGGTGCCACTATCGACGTGAACCTCTGCCTTGCCCAAGCTTGGTGGACGACCGGTCGGGTTGGTGGTTGGCGGCGTTGGTGGCACCGGCGGCTGAGTTTGCGTTGGTGGTGGTGGCTGGGGGGCAGGCGGGGCCACGGTCTGGGTCGGGTGGGCTTTCTTGTAGGCATCCTGGGACGCCTTCAGAGCTGCCGTCAAGTTTGGCAGATCGGTGGCGCACCCCTGCAGCGTCGTTACGGCGGCCGTGATGGCATCAAGCGACGTCTGATCCGCTGCCAACGCAGCATTGCAGGAATCGACCTTGGCTTGGAGACTTGCCGTCGTCGACGCATCCATAGCTTTCCCACCGGCCAATGCGGTCTTGGCCTGCTTCATCAGATCGGTGATCGCATTGGATTCAGTAGCGAACTGCACCAAAGCAGCCGCCAACTGGGCCTGCTTGGCCGCCTCCTCGGCCTGGGCGGCGGCCTCCTCCGCCTTTGAAACGGCGTCCGACAAGTCGTTGGTGGCGTTGGTCAGGTTGGTCGTTGCGATCATGCCCTGGTTCAACAGGTCTGTCACCCGCGCCTCAGTCCACGACCCGGTCACTTCGCCATAGGCCGCTTGCTGTATCTCGTGCAGGGTTCCGAACGCGCAGGAGTCGGTCACAACGTCGGCGAGTACCTTGCTGGCGGCGGTCACATCGGCATCCGATGCCACGTCGTCCGACACACTGATCTGACCGGCTTTGGCGCAGGCCGCGCTCAACTGCGACGCCTGGTCGCTTACCTGCTGCTGCCACTCGGCTGATGCCTGTGCCAGAGTCGTGCCAGAGCCAGCGTGCGCGGGCAAAAGCGCCGTGCCGGCCATGGCGATAAGCAGGACGCCAACGCCGCCGCCCACAATCTTGGATACCGGCCCGAAGCCGACTGAGGTCTCAGGGAGAAGGAAGTCTGGTAACCACATGTATCAATTGTCCCCTCTAAGCCAAACCAACGTTAAATCAAGGCACTCTGTGAGTCCATTCGGTGGTACCGAACTTCGTTTCCACCAAGTGCTCAGCCAAGTTTAACTCATCGGAAGTGTAGTCGGACATCTGACAGCGGTTTACCGTCATGAAGTGACGGATGAACGCGTCGATGACCGCTTCGCGTGACAGCCCAGTTTGAGATCGCATCGGGTCAACGCGCTTGACGGCCGACCGGATACCCTTGTCAGACAGCTTTTCACGGCCGATCCGCAACACTTCGTTCATCTTGACGGCGTCAATGTCGTAGGACATCGTCACATGATGCAAGACGGTTCCGTCCGTCAGGCGCCGCTGGGCTGCGCCACCGATTTTTCCGGCATCCGACGCGATATCGTTCATCGGCACGAACTTTGCGACGACACCGACATCGGCCAAAGCGCCGAGCACCCACTGGTCGAGATAGGCGTATGACGCCTCATAGCTCAACCCCGCAACCAACGAACCAGGCACCACCAGCGAGTATGTCACGCAGTTGCCGGGCTCCATGAACATGGCGCCCCCGCCCGTGACGCGTCGCACAACGCCCACATGATGGCGCTCCGCGGCTTGCCCGTCTATCTCGTTGCGCACCGACTGGAACGATCCGATCACCACCACCGCGTCGTCCCAATCCCAAAACCGCAGCGTCGGTGGGCGACGTCCTGACGACACCTCAGCCGCAATCACCTCGTCCATGGCCACATGCATCGCAGCGGGCAGCACCCGCGGGCCGATTACGTCGAAAGTCCACTCCTCCCAGGTGCTGGATGCCCCCAGGCCCCGGCGCAGGGCCACTGCAACGTCATGCAGCCCGAACCCGGAAAGCTGTGCATTGCTGCCCAGTGCGCTGCCGAGCCGCGTCACCAACTGGCTGACGGTAGCGTCGACCGAGGCCCCGACCAGCGCGGCGTTGAGGTCGAAGATCGCATCTTCCGGCTCGATGAAGAAATCGCCCGACACGCTGACCTGCGTGATGACGCCCTCGCACGTCACACCCTCGACACGCACCAGCTTTCCGCCTGGTACTTTGTACTCGCCCCGAAAGGACACTGAGGACGCCGGTTCCGTCATGACATCTCGTAGCGATGGCCGATGGGGGCAGACTCCAGCCAGGACGACAACCCCACCAGCGACTGGCGCGACATCGACAGGTCGTACCTGGGCTGGTCGTCATGCGGTCGCAGTTCAACGACGAATTGGTCGTCGAACAGTTGGAGCGACTCCATCGCGTCCATTCGGCGGGTTTCACCCAGCACCATGTCGTCGCGGTCCATTTGGAATGACCGGCGCGGCAGGACGGCAAACATGCGATACCACTTGAACTGATTGCCCGAGTAGCGTGCCATGCCTAGCGCCCATCCACCCGGGTTGCCGTCCTTCCAGCGTCGCAACCCGCAATCGAAAACCCCGCCATGCGAGATGATCACAGCCCGGCGCACCAGCAGCACAATGATGGCCAGCACCAGCAGGCCCAGGCACACCAGCCCTATTGTCTCCAGTGCGCCCAGCCAGTCCATAGTGGCCTCTACGCGGCTATCTCGCTCATCTGGCCATGCAGCTGGGCGAACCGCTCACCGGCCTTCACCTGTGCTTCCAGTTGGTGGTAGCGCCGCCAATCCTGATCTGTCATTTCAGCGGAGTCGACCTTCGGCAGCATCTCCGCCAGTTCTCTGTTCGCCTCTTCTGGCGATACCTCACTGGCCAGCGAGGCCGTTTCAGACAGCAGCGATACTCGGTTGTCATAGACGGAGATGAACCCGCCGCCCACGGCGATAATCTCACGCCGGCCGTCGGTCGCCACGACCTCGGCGGCGCACGGCATCATGGCGGCCATGACAGGCTCGTGGTTGCCGAGAATGCCGATGTCGCCTTCGGTCGTGCGCACGATGACCGACACGGCCTCGCCTTGCCAGACCTGGCCGTCAGGTGCCACCACCCCGACTTGAAGCTCAGACGCCATTTCTTAGCCCTTCTTGAGTTCGGCCCATTTGGCCTGGACATCGTCCATGTTGCCGACGTTGAAGAAGGCCTGCTCGGGGATCTCGTCGCATTCCCCTTCAGTGATCATGCGGAAGCCCTCGATGGTCTCGGAAATCGGGACGGTCGAACCCGACACGCCGGTGAACTTCTCGGCCATGTAGGTGTTCTGGCTCAAGAACTGCTGAATGCGGCGAGCCCGGTTGACGGTCACCTTGTCGTCCTCGCTCAACTCGTCGATGCCGAGGATGGCGATGATGTCTTGCAGTTCCTTGTTGCGCTGCAGAATTTGCTTGACGCGCGTGGCGACGTCGTAGTGATCCTGGCCGACATACTCGGGTGCCAGAATGCGGCTGGTGGACGTCAGCGGGTCGACGGCCGGGTACAGGCCGCGCGATGCGATGTCGCGGCTCAACTCGGTGGTCGCGTCCAGGTGAGCGAACGTCGTGGCGGGGGCCGGGTCGGTGTAGTCGTCAGCAGGAACGTAAATGGCCTGCATAGACGTGATCGAGTGGCCCTTCGTCGACGTGATTCGCTCTTGCAACTGGCCCATTTCGTCGGCCAGGTTGGGCTGGTAGCCCACGGCTGACGGCATGCGGCCGAGCAAGGTGGAGACCTCGGAGCCCGCCTGGGTGAAACGGAAGATGTTGTCGATGAACAACAACACGTCCTGGCCCTCGACGTCGCGGAAGTACTCGGCCATCGTCAGGGCGCTCAGTGCCACGCGAACGCGGGTGCCCGGTGGCTCGTCCATCTGACCGAACACCAGCGCGGTGTCCTTGAGGACGCCGGCCTCCATCATCTCGTGTACCAGGTCGTTGCCCTCACGGGTGCGCTCGCCGACGCCGGCAAACACCGAGGTGCCACCGAAGTTGTGGGCGATGCGGTAGATCATCTCTTGGATCAGGACGGTCTTGCCTACGCCTGCGCCGCCGAACAAGCCGATCTTGCCGCCTTGCACATACGGCGTCAGCAGGTCGATGACCTTGATGCCTGTGTGCAGCATCGTCGTTTCTGGCTGCAGTGCGTCGAAGGCCGGCGGGTCGCGGTGGATCGGCCAGCGCTCCTTGATCTCAATGCCGCTGAGGTCCTCGTTAAGGCAATCGCCCGTGACGTTCCACACGCGGCCCTTGGTTACGGCACCGACCGGCACGCTGATGGCGGAGCCGGTGTCGGTCACCACAGCGCCACGCTGCAGGCCGTCCGTCGGGTTGAGGCCGATGCAGCGCACGCTGTTGTCACCCACCTGAAGCTCGACCTCCAAGGTGATCTTCTTGGTCTGGCCCATCACCTCAGCCTCAACTGTCAAGGCGTTGTAAATGTTGGGAATCTGGTCGGCCGGGAACTCCACGTCGACGACCGAGCCGATCACGCGGGTAACTCGACCGGTGTTGCCGGCAGCCGTCATGGCTGTGGTTGAATTGGCTGATTCAGTCATCTTGGCCTCAGTTCTGTCCTGCGGTGAGCGCGCCCGCGCCACCGACGATCTCATTAATTTCTTGGGTGATCACAGCCTGGCGAGCCTGGTTGGCGTCGCGCGTCAGCGAATCGATCAATTGTTTGGCGTTATCGGTCGCCGAGTGCATGGCCTGCTGGCGCGAAGCCAGTTCGGACGCCGCCGCCTCCGTCAACGCGAAGCGAATCTGGTTGATGATGTACAGCGGCAGCAATGTGTCCAGCACTGTTTCCGCGTTCGGTTCGAATGAGTACGCAGTCTCGGCCAGACGGGTCTCGCTGGCCTCTTGCTCGGCCGTCTCGACACCTGCCACAACCGACGCGCTCTCGGCGTCACTGGCGGCGTCCGCCTTGACGAGGTGCAGCGGCAGAAGCCGCACGATGCGCGCCTGCTGGCTGACCAGTGAGCGGAAACGAGTGAACACCAGGTGCAACTCGTCCACCCCACCCTCGTGGGTTGGACGCAGGAACTGGGCGATCAGCGTCTCGCCGATCTCCTTGGCATGCTCATAATGGGGACGCTCGGAAAAGCCGTCCCATGACTGCACGATATCGACGTGCCGATAGGTGAAATACTCCTCAGCCTTGCGGCCGGAAGTGTAGAGGTCAACCTGCTTGCCCTCTTTCTTCAACCGCGACAGCAGACCTTCGGCCATCCTGGTGATGTTCGAGTTGTAGGCGCCCGCCAAGCCTCGATCAGAACTGACAACCAGCACGGCGGCCCGCAAGGCGTCCGGCTTTTCCGATGTCAGCGGGTGCTTGGTGTCGGAGTGTGCCGCAAGGTCGGCGACGGCTTGCACCAACTCCTGGTGATAGGGCACCGCCTGGCGCGCCCGCTGCTGGGCGCGGGCCACCCGCGAGGCAGCGATCAACTCCATCGCCCGAGTGATTTTCATCGTCTCGGAGACGGACTTGCGGCGCTCCCGCAGTTGACGCAGTGTGGCTGGCACCTACCTCACCCCTTCTTTCCCGCTACGATCTGGGCCTGGTTGATGTCCTTCTTGTCTACCGGCGCGACCTGCTGAAGATCGGCCAGCAGTTTGCCGTCACCCGTGCGGAACGTCTGCTTGAACGTCGTGATCGCGTCAATGAGAGCCTTCTCCGAATCGTCAGAGAACTGCCCCGTCTTGTCGATCGCATCGAAGACGTCAAGGTTTCCGCCGACGTACTCCAGCCATTCGGCCTCGAACCTCGGCACGTCCTCGACTGGCACGTCGTCCAGGCGCCCGGTTGTACCGGTCCAGATGGAGACCACCTGATGCGGCCCGGGGAAGGGGTTGTTCTGCGGCTGGCGCAGCAACTGCATGATGCGGGCGCCGCGATCGAGCTGCCGGCGGGACGTGTCGTCCAGATCGGACGCGAACATCGCGAAAGCCTGCATATCGCGGTACTGGGCCAACGTGATCTTCAGCGTGCCGGCCACCTTCTTCATGGCCTTCGTCTGCGCCGCGCCACCGACGCGCGACACCGAGATGCCGACGTCCACGGCGGGACGCTGGTTGGCGTTGAACAGGTCGGACTGCAGGAAGATCTGGCCGTCGGTGATCGAGATGACGTTCGTCGGGATGTAGGCCGACACGTCGTTGGCCTTCGTCTCGATGATCGGCAAGCCGGTCAGCGAACCGCCGCCCAGGTCGTCCGACAGCTTGGCGCAACGTTCCAGCAGACGCGAGTGCAGATAGAACACGTCGCCCGGGTAAGCCTCGCGGCCCGGCGGGCGGCGCAGCAGAAGCGACATGGCACGGTAGGCCTCGGCCTGCTTCGTCAGATCGTCGAACACGATCAGTACGTGGAAGCCTTGGTACATCCAGTGCTGGCCGATGGCCGAGCCGGCGTATGGCGCGATGTACTTGAAGCCGGCCGGGTCGGAAGCCGGCGAGTTGACGATGACGGTGTATTCCATCGCCCCGGCCTTCTCCAGGTTTTCGCGCACCTCGGCGACGGTGGAGTTCTTCTGGCCGATGGCCACATAGATACAGCGCACCTGCTTCTTCGGGTCACCGGACGCCCAGTTCGCCTTCTGGTTGATGATGGCGTCGGTGGCGAGTGCCGTCTTGCCCGTCTTGCGGTCGCCGATGATCAGCTGGCGCTGGCCGCGACCGATCGGGATCATGGCATCAATGGCCTTCAAGCCCGTCATCAGGGGTTCGTTGACCTCTTGACGGCTCATGACGCCCGGCGCCTGCAGTTCCAGGGCACGGCGTTCGGTCAGGCCTTCGATGGGGCCGCGGCCGTCGATCGGGTTGCCCATGGAGTCAACAGTGCGCCCGAGGTACCCGTCGCCCACGGGGACGGACAAGATGTCGCCCGTGCCCTTGACCGGTGAACCTTCGTCGATGCCCTCGGAGTCACCCAGGACGACGACGCCGACCTCGCGCTCGTCGAGGTTCAAGGCGATGCCGAGCGTGCCGTTGGAGAAGCGCAGCAACTCGTTGGCCTGCACACTGGGCAGCCCGGTGACGCGCGCGATGCCGTCGCCGGACGTGACCACGGTGCCGACTTCTTCGCGTTGGGCGGCGTCGGGCGCGTAGCTTTGCACAAACTGGGCGAGCGCCGCTTTGATCTGGTCAGCTCCGATTGTCAGATCGGTGTCAGTCATTTTCTTCATCCTTCTTCAGTGTGATCTGCGACATTGCCTCGCGTGCCGCATCGAGACGGGCCTTGATAGAACCATCGATGACGTCGCCGCCAACATCCACGCGGATGCCGCCGACCACATTTGGATCGACGGACGGCTCAAGGTCGATGGGAGACCCGAAGATGCGCGACAACTGGGCAATGAGTGTGTTGGTTTGGGACGGCGTCAAAGCGACGGCACTGACGACGGCCGCCCGCTGATGACCGCGCAGCGCGGCCAGGGCGTCCAGGGCATCCGACAGGTTGGCGGCGAAGACGCCGCGCCCGTCGGTCAGCGCCGACCGGGCCAACAAACCGACCACCCCACTGGCGCCTTTCACCAGCGACAGCACCAGGCTCTGACGGTCGGCTATGTCTCGGGACGGATCGGCCAGTGCCGTGCTGACGGCCAGGTTGGTCGTCGCCGCGGCAATCAGCGCCAGAACCTGGTTACGGGCCGGCTCTACGGACTTGTCGTCGACGGCCGCGCGCCAGCCCAGGGTGACGGCCGCGTCGCGAATGCCATAGGCCAGCGCATCTGAGCTTTGCCAATCGTCGGCGGCCGCGTCACGCAGCAGGTCGAGTGTGGGTTTGGACAGACGGTCGCCAAACAGCGCATCGACCAAGTGTTGCCGCTGGGCGATGTCGGCGTTCGGCTCGCTCAGGCTGCGGCGCAACAGATACTGGGTATCCATGGCCTCAGCGACCGACAGCACCTCGTCGGCCGTACCAAGCGACGCCGGAAGCGTCTGCGCTGCCTGCGACGTGTTCACGCGGTAACCCCCCGCGCGTCCATCGTCGCCAACTCGGCCAAGAACTGGTCGATGACGGTGGCGGCCTTCTTGTCGTCGCGCAGATTGTCGCCGACGATGCGCCCGGCCAGGGTGGTGGCCAAGTCGCCGATCTCGCCACGCAACTCGTCGCGGGCAGCGGCCCGTTCGGCGTCAACCTGTGAACGCCCTTGGGCGACGATGCGGGCAGCCTCGGCCACCGCGTCATCGTGTACCTGCTTGGCTTGAGCCACGGCCACCGCGCGGGCGTCCTCGCGAACTTTGGCGGCATCCTGACGGGCGCTGGCCAGTTGCGTCTCGTACTGCTGCTTGGCGTCAGCGGCCTCGGCTTCGGCTTTCTGGGCCCGCATGATGCCGCCCTCAATTTGCGAGGACCGCTCCTGGTACATCTTCTCGAACATGGGCGAAACCCACTTCGCGAAGATGCCCCACAGAAGAAGCAGGAACACAAAGCCAGCGATCACCTCGGCCAAATGATTTGGCCACAGCGGACCTAGGAGGTCGGACATCTAGCGTCAGCCCTTCACGAACATGAAGACCAGGCCCAGGATGGCAAGGGCCTCGGCGATAGCCATACCCATCATGGCGTACGGGAAGATCGTCGACCGGGCCTCCGGCTGACGGGCGGTGCCATTGATCAGAGCCGCGAAGATGAGGCCCACACCGATACCGCCACCGATGGCTGCAAGGCCGTACCCGACTAGACCGATCGAGCCTACGATTTCCATTGGCGTCATTGGATTTCCTTTCTTTTGTCTTCTGCCTAAGGCAGAAAGATCGTTTGTTCTATTCGTCAGTGCCCTTCGTGCATTGCCGAAGAGATGTATTGAGTTGTCAGTATTGTGAAAATGTAGGCCTGCATGAACCCGATGAAAACCTCGAGGCCCATCATGACCATGGAGAACAGGAGGCTGAAAACGCCCCCCATGTTGTACACCAGGTTGTTGGAAACCGTCAGGAGGTACGACCCGCCAACAACGAACACGATGACAACGATGTGACCACCGAACATGTTGGCGAACAACCGGATACCCAGCGTCAGCGGGCGGGTGATGAAGGTCGAAATGAACTCCAGCGGAACAACGATTGGCACCATGTACGCCGGCAGTCCTGCGGGAACCAATGCCTGTTTCAGATATCCCGGACCGTGCGCCTTGAAACCCATGCCAACATACATGATGTAGACGAAGATCGTCATGCCCCAGGAGTAGCCGATGTTGCTAAACGTCGGGAACATCAGCAAGAAGAACTCGCCGAACAGGTTTGATATCAGGATCACCGAGAACATGCCAAGCAGCAAGGGCACGAATGGCTGGTAGCCCTGGCCGATCATCTCGCGGGCGATGCCGTTGCGCACGAAGTCGTACGCCCACTCGAGAAAGAAGGTGCCCTTGGTCGGGCGCACCTTGACTTTGCGGGCAGCAATCAGCCAGAACGCCGCAACCAGCACCACAGCGATAATCAACTGGATCATCGGCTTGTTCAGCCAATCGAGACCGGCCGGACCGTGGAAGATGAAGTCCTCGGTTGTCGGAGCTGCCCATCCATCCATAGGAATCATACTTTTGCACCCCAAAATCGCCTAAACACCAAATACATTGACAGTCCAATCCCAAGCAATAATCCGATGACTACGAGAAATGACGTGTGAAACAGACGGTCGCCGAGGTAGCCCAAACCGCCATACAAAAGAACGCCAGCCAACATCTCGGCGAAAACCTTCATGCCGGTGTTGGAGTCCACAAGGGCTTGCTCGGAAGCTGGCGTGGTGGCCGCCGTTACGGTGGGGTCTGCCGTCGTCATGCCGCCTCCTGATCGTAGATCGGCCAACGACCGGTGAGGTGGCCACCGAAGAGCCCGGCCACCCAGACGCATGTCGCCGCGCCCAGCCCGATGCCGAACCAGGCCGTGCTGGCGAGCAACCCTGAGTCAGCCAGTGCCACACCCGCCAACCCGATCAGCGCCATGCGCAAAGCGTAGGACACGAGCACCGCAAACCCGGCCGACCAGTCGGCGCGCCGCGCTGCGATGGCGTCGACTACGGCGCCGAGCGCGAAGAAAACGATGACAACAGCAACCCCGAGACCAGCCGACCCTGCGGCAGGCAGCCCGGACGTCAGCAGGGCGATTGCAGCCACAACAACAAGTGCCGACAACGTCGCCGTCACTGCCGTTCCTTCGGCGCGCAAAAGCCAGCGACGAATGGTCGCATCCGCAGCCGACATGTTCGGGTCCTTCCGAAGTCACTTTGACCCCAACAGATTAACATACCCAGGCAGCTATTCAGGGGTCGGCCCCTCAGTATGGACAGCCAATTTCTTGCGTAACCACGGCCAAATGGTCACTACGGCGGCAATCATGAAGGCCAAGCCGGTCAACGCCACCACCAAACGGGTGCGCAGCAGCGCCACCCCCATGACGCCGTAGGCGATGACGGCCGTCCAGAGGTACATGACGATGACGGCGCTGACCTGGCTGTGGCCGCGCTCAATCAGGCGGTGGTGCAGGTGCTGTTTGTCGGCCTGGAACCACCATTTTCCGCTGATTGTGCGTCTGACATAGGCCATCACCAGGTCAAGCAGCGGCAGGAACATGATGGCGATCGGCAATATCAGCGGCAGCCAGGCGGGCAAGACGCCCGCACCCGTCACCGACGAGCCGAGCACTGACGCGTCCAACTGCCCCGTGAACGAGATCGTCGAGCAAGCCAGCAGCAAACCCAGCAGCATCGATCCGGAATCGCCCATGAACATTTTGGCCTGGTGCACATTGTGTGGCAGGAAGCCAAGGCAGACGCCGGTGATCGCCACCGTCACCAGGGACGCCGTCGTTGCCGTCAACAGGTTTTCCCAGCGGGCCAGGAAATATGTGTAACAGAACATTGCTGAGGCGCCGATGCCGACCACGCCGGCCGCCAAGCCATCCAGTCCGTCGACCAGGTTGATGGCGTTGACGCAAACGAAGATGAAAACCACTGTCACGATCGTCGACGCGATGGGGTCGAGGGTGTAGATGGAGCCGGGCAGTGACACCCAGTACATCTGCACGCCGAAGGCGACGGCCACACCGGCCGCCAGCACCTGGCCGAACACCTTGGCGATGACGGGCAGGTCGATGGCGTCGTCGATGGCGCCGACCACGCAGATCACCAATGCCGCCAGGAAGATGCCCAGCGCGTCATGGGTGACCACTGGCTGTTTGCTAAGCCACGGCAGGTGCAAAGCCAGGAGGAACGCCACGCCCACCCCCATGAGCATGGCGACGCCACCAAAATAGGGCGTCGGCGTTGAGTGCACGTCCCGAGCCCGCACCACCGCAATGGCGCCGCTGCGCGCAGCGATCCGCCGCCACAGCCCGGCCGTCAGATAGCAACCTGCCGCCGCCACCAGCAGGACGAGCATATATTCACGCACTGGCGCCCCCGTCGTCGATGGTTGGCCAGACTTCGCGGATCGCCTGGGCAGAGATGACGCCCTGACGAACGATTCGCCCGCATGCGGGGTTGGACGCCAAGTCGACGATGGTGCTGGGCATGTCGCCAGCAGTTGGGCCCCCGTCCAGGTAGACGGCCACCGAATCGCCCAGCATGGCGTGGGCTTCGGCGACGGTGGTGGCGGGTGGTTTGCCCGAAACATTGGCCGAGCTGACCGCCAGAAGCCCGGTGGCTCGCAGCAGGTTTCGCGTGGAGTCGTGGTCGGGCACGCGGACGGCGATGGTCTCGGGACGATCCCCTAGGTCGAGCGGCAGAAGTGCCTTGAGTATCAGCGTCAACGCCCCGGGCCAGAAAGCCTCGGCCAGGGCCTGGGCAGCCTCGGGAACATCGGCGGCAACCTGAGGCAGCAGGCCAGCGTCGGGCAGCAGAATCGGCGGTGGCATGTCACGCCCACGCTGCTTGGCGTCAAGCAGCGCCTGGACTGCTTGGGGCGACGTGGCGTCGGCCCCGATGCCGTAGACGGTGTCCGTCGGCAAGACGATGCACTGCCCCGCCGCGACGGCGGCAGCCGCCGCCCGGATTCCGTCGGC
>WQYR01000025.1 GCA_009781145.1 Propionibacteriaceae bacterium
AGGGGGCCCCCCGGAGTACTCGGCAACTACGTTGCCTCTTACACCGTCGTTGTCCTCGCCAAAGCCAGCAAGCTGTCTCTGGTCTCGAACTGCCTAGGTGTGCAGGGAGGCGGTAGGATGCCGCAGGCATCGCCTCCCGGAACGCCCCCCGCGACGGAAACACCTTCCACCCGACGATCCACTTGGCAAAATGCCGGGAATAATCGGCCTTGCCCAGTAGCATTTAGCTAGTTACGGGTAAGGAGGCCTTGATGAAGCGTCTTGGAATGACTCTGGCCGGGCTTGTGGGTCTCGCGCTGATCAGTGGTTGCGCGCCGACGGCGCCTGTTGCGACAGACTCTCCGTCGGCTGATGTCATGGTCTCGCCTGTGCCAGTGCCGATGCCAACACCCACGTCAACGCCGACACCAACTCCGACGGGCCCGGTGGCTCCGTTGACGGGGTTGAGAGTGTTCGAGCCAGAAATTGGGCCGGCTCTGTGCATCAAGATTGAGAATGCGCCGCAGGCTCGTCCGCAACTTGGGTTGAACTCGGCCGATATCGTGTATGAAGAGGTCGTGGAGGGTGGCATCACCCGCTTCATGGCGGTGTATCAGTCGACGATTCCTCCCACGGTTGAGCCGGTGCGCTCGATACGTCCGATGGACCCGAATATTGCGTTGCCGTTCAGGTGTGCACTGGTGTTCTCGGGTGGGCAGTCCCAGTTCGTGAGCGCGGCTGCGGCTACTGGCATCCAGTTGATGACCATGGATCGCGGCGACCCTGGCTTCTCGCGTGACCCAGACAAGACTCGCGTTGCGCCTCACAACGTCATTGGTGACATGTCGGTTTTCATATCCAAGGTCAACCCGGCCAAGAACAATGGCACGGACCCGACGCCGTCCCCTTGGGGCTTTGCCGAGTCGGCAGACCAAAGCACCGCAGGCGCCAACGGGACCGCAACCGCCACTATGACGGTGACGATGTCGGGCGGCGAGGTACCTCACTGGACGTGGGACGCCACGAGCGGAAAATGGCTGCGGTTCGATGCGTTGAACCCGGCGATGACAAGGACGGGCGCGGACGATTCGACAGCCACTCAGATTGCCGCCAGTAACGTCGTGGCGATCAGCGTCAGGATTGCCGGCACCAAATATGTGGACCCAGCAGGCAGCCCGGTGCCCGAAACTGTCGTCAATAATAGTTCCGGTACCGGCGTTTTGGCCTCGGATGGCAAGACGGTGCCGATCAAGTGGAGCAAGGACGGCGCCAAGGACCCGATCGTGCTGACCGACGAAAACGACAACCCCGTCACTTTGACGCCAGGCAACACCTGGGTGGAGTTGGTGCCAACATACGGCTCAATCACGACGGTTTAAGCGGCGTGCTCCAGCTGGCGTTCCGCCCGCCATTACCGCCGCTCCTCCGCTACAGGCAATTGAACCGAATGCCATCAGGCTTGCCTGTATGGCTGAGGTGATTGCAGCCTGTAAGAGGGAGCAACGCGACCGAGTACGCTGCGGACAGCCCGTTCCTGCAAGATCGACGGATGGGGAATGCTTGACGAGCCGACGTTATGACTCAACCCAGCCATCAGGCGCCTCATTGGGTGCGGTTTCGGCGGCGCGGAGGGCGCGTCTTTCGTCGCGCTTGACTGACTGCTCGGCCGGGTTGGGCACTGGGACGGATGCGATGAGGTCCTTGGTGTACTGCTGCTGGGGGTCACGCAGAATCTGTTCGCGGGTGCCAAGTTCGACTATGCGGCCAAGCTGCATGACGGCAATACGGTCGGCCAGCATGTCAACCACAGCCAAATCGTGCGTCACGAACAGGCAGGCAAAACCCATCTGGTGCTGCAGGCGCACGAACACCTCTAGAACACGGGCCTGCACAGACACGTCCAGCGCCGAGGTTGGTTCGTCCGCCACCAAGAACTCCGGCGACGTCACCAGCGCGCGGGCCAGCGAGACGCGCTGGCGCTGCCCGCCAGACAGCTCGTGTGGGTAACGTGTGGCGTAGTCAGCAGGCAATTCGACGGCTTCAAGCAATTCCCGTGCGCGACTCAGACGCTCGGCCGTTGTGCCGATGTTGTGAATCAGTAGCGGCTCGGCGATGCAGGCGCCGACCGTCATGCGTGGGTTCAGCGATGCGGCCGGGTCCTGGAAAACGAAGCCGACGCGGCGGCGGTATTCGCGCAAAGCCCGTCCGCGGGCCTTGACGATGTTCGTCCCCAGCACCTCGATGGTGCCGCGTGTGATGGGTTGCAAACCAACAGTGCAGCGCCCCAGCGTCGTCTTGCCGGAGCCTGACTCGCCAACCAGTGCGACGATCTCATGGGCATGCACGTCAAGGCTGACATTGTCCACGGCCCGCACCCCGGGGCTGCCGATGCGCCCGGGAAAGTCGACGACAACGTCTTTCACGCTCATGACGACTTCATCAGTCGGACGCGACGAGACGGGTGTCTCCATCGACTTGGGACGGGGACGCCCAAGGTACGGCACCGCCGCGAGCAATGCCTGGGTGTAAGGGTGCTGCGGATGCTCGAAAATGTCGTGGGCGGTGCCCTGCTCGACGATCTCGCCCAGATACATGACGGCCACGCGATCAGCCAGGTCGGCGACGACCCCCATGTTGTGGGTGATAAGGATAATCGCCATGCCCAGCTTTTCCTGCAGGTCGCGCAGCAGGTCGAGAATCTGGGCTTGGACGGTGACGTCCAGAGCCGTCGTCGGCTCGTCGGCCACCAGGATCTCAGGGTCACAACTGATAGCCATGGCAATCATGACGCGTTGCTTCTGCCCACCGGAAAGCTGGTGCGGGTAGGCGTTGACCCGGTGAACCGGGTCAGGTATACCCACCAGGTCGAGTAGTTCGACGGCACGCTTCATGGCGTCCGCCTTGCTGATCTTGCGGTGCACCTGCAGGGCTTCGCATATCTGCCAGCCGACGGTGCGCACCGGGTCCAGGGCAGTGGACGGTTCCTGGAAAATCATGGCGATGCGGTCACCCCGCACGCGCCGAATCTGTTCGCCACCCAGGCCGATCAGTTCCTGTTTGTCCAGTTCGGCGTCACCTGTGATGGTGGCGGTATCCGGCAGCAGGCCGACGACGGCCCGCGACCCGACGGTCTTGCCGGAGCCCGATTCGCCGACGATGGCCAGCGTCTCGCCCGGGTACAACTCGTAGGCGATATTCTTGACGGCCTGCACCGGCGCCCCGTCCGTCCTGAACGACACAGACAGGTTATCGACGCGCAGCAGCACTTTCTTATCGACGGCGGTCATGATCGGCCTCCGTCCTTGGGCGTGGTCGATGAGGGGTCCGGGGGTGTTACCTCGGGGGAGCGCTCCGCCGCGTCCAAACCCGTCATCCTGCGCGAAGTCGCAGGATCTGTCTCCGTCGAAGCACCTGGGCTAGGTCCTGCGACTCCGCTTTGCGCCGCGCAGGATGACGTAGAGATTTCGGGTGCGCCGCCGACGACACTGGCGACTTCTGCCTCGTCCGCTGTGGTCGTGCCACCGCGGGTGCGCAACAGCGGGTTGAGGACGTCATTGAGCGACTCACCGATCAGGGTCACGCCCAAAACGATCAGCACGATGGCGAGGCCGGGGAAGATCGCCGTCCACCATATGCCGTTGACCAGGTCGCTACGTGCTTTGTTAAGGTCGTAGCCCCATTCGGCGGCCGAGTTTGGCTCGACGCCGAAACCCAGAAAACCTAGGGCCGCCAGCGTCAGGATTGCCTCGGAGGCGTTGAGTGTCATCAGCACCGGGATCGACTGCGAAACGTTCGGCAGAATGTGCCCGAACATGATGCGGCCGGGTTTGGCTCCAGCCACTCGGGCGGCATCGACGTATGGCTCGACTTTGGCCTGCATGGTGGCGTTGCGGGTGACGCGGAAATACTGCGGTATGAACACGACCGTGATCGACACCGCCGCGGACAAGATGCCCACATATGGTCCGGAGCGACCCGACGCCACCATGATCGACACGACGATGGCCAGCAGCAGGCTGGGGAAGGAGTACAGGGCGTCCATGAACAGGACGAGCACACGGTCGAGCCAGGTGCCGATGAAGCCCGAAATGACACCCAGCGTGACACCGACGATGATCGACAAAGCGACGGCCAGCAGGATCACCTCGATGGCGGTGCGGGCGCCGTAAATCACCCTGCTGAAAACGTCGAAACCGCCCACCGTGGTGCCGAACCAGTGCATCGCCGACGGTGGCATTTGGGGGGTGAAAATGGCACCGAACTTGTATGGTGCGATGAGCGGTGCAAGCACGGCTAGCACGACAAAGAACACCACCAACACCAAGCCGATCAGCAGCATGACGCGCTGGATGCCGTGCGTCGACCGGATCAGCGCCATTCCTGGCAAGGTGATCTTCCTTTTGTCGACGCCGATGGCAGGACTGGACGGGTACATCAAGTCGATCGGGGGTAGGAACTGGCCGGACATCAGTACCTCACCCTCGGGTCGACGAGGGCGTTGACGACGTCGATCAGGAAGCTGACGACGGCCACCACCATGGCGAAGAACGTCACGATGCCTTGGACGGCCACGAAGTCGCGCTTTAGTAAGTATTGACTCAGCGCGTAGCCGAGGCCCTGCCATTCGAAGCTGGTTTCCGTCAAGATGGCGCCGCCCAGCATCATGGCGATCTCCATGCCCATGACGGTAACGACGGGAATCAGCGCGTTGCGGAACGCGTGCTGTGAAACAACCTTGCTCTCAGCCACACCACGGGCTCGGGCGGCGGTCACGAAGTCGGCGCGCAGCGTCTGAAGAAGGTTTATGCGCACCATGCGGATGAAAACACCGGCGGTCAACAGTCCCAACGCCAGTGCGGGCAAGACAGCGTGCTGTAGGACGTCAAGCACATAACTGAAGTTTCCGGAAATGATCGCGTTGACTATATAAATATGGGTGTCGATGTGGCCATCGGTGGCCATGGCTATCTGCACGCTGGTTGACGCACGCCCAGATATTGGCAGCCAGTGCAGCCAGATGGCAAAGATGAGCTTCAACACCAGGGCAACGAAGAACACCGGTGCGGCGTAGAACAAAATGGCGAAGGCCCGGATCGCCATGTCGGGGCCCTTGTTGTAGTGGCGGGCGGCCAGGCGTCCCAACGGGATGCCGACTAGGAAAGCGACGAGCAGCGCCCAAAAGACCAGCTCTAGAGTGGCCGGGGCATAGCGGATCAGGATGGCCGAGAGGCTCTGGTTGTCGGTCGTCCTGCCAAAGTTGCCGTGCAAAATCTGCCACAGATAGCGCCCGTACTGGACGATGATCGGGTCGTTGTAGCCCGCGGCCTGTTTGAGTTGCTCGATTTTTTCAGGTGGTAGGCGTCCGCCTTGGGCGGCGGTGATGGGGTCGCCGATGACCCGCAGGAAAAAGAACACGACGGTGACGAGAATCCACACGGTCGGGACGATCAGCACCAGCCTCAGCGCAAGATAGCGAGCCAGAACATGTGACGACCCAGCTTTCCGAGAGGCGGCGTCATTGACGGGGGCTTCGTCGGTAGGTGTGTCCGGGGTCGTGGGCACGTCAAGCCCATCGGGACCGGAACTATCCGACATTTGTGCCGCCTCCTAATCAATCGCCTAATCCTAGCAAGCTGTCATAACGAAGCGGTAACTTTCCTGGTTCAGACAAACTGAACGGGGGACCCAGGCACATGGCCTGGATCCCCCGTGTTCAGGGTTTGAATGCCAGCTTAGTACTACTTGTCCAGCGGGTACATGTCGCACACAGCCTTGGTGGCGCCGACGAAGCCGTCGGGCACATAGCTGCAGAGCGGGGTGTACTGGCCCTTGTAGACATTCTGCGAGATGGCGTCACGGTCAACCGACGAGGCGATCGCCTGGCGGATGGCCAGCTTCTGGGCGTCGGTGTAGTTAGACGTGCCGTCCGGCATCGTGTTCATGTTGAAGACGATGTAGCGGATCTCGCCGCCCTTGTCCTGCCACACCTTGACATTGCTGTCAGCCTGCAGCGTCGTGATGTCGGTCGGGGTCAGGCTGCGGTACGCAACGTCGATGTCACCGTTGGAGATCGACAGGCGCAGGTTCGAAGCGTCCGTGAACGTCTTGTAGGTGATGGACGTCTGAGCCGGCTTGTCAAGACCGCCGTTGTAACCCGCGTAGGGCACCAAAACGGCCGTGTCATTGAAGTTGTACGTCTTGAAGGTGTACGGGCCGGAGAAGCCCTGCTTCGCGACGATGTCGTTGTCCGGCGTCAAGGCGTCGGGCGACATGACCTGCTCGTCAACGATCGGGCCGGCGCTGGTGGCCAGCACCTGGGCGAACGTCTGGTCGTTGGCCTCTTTGAGGTTGAAGTTAACCGTCAGGGGGTCGGGCGTATCAATGCTGTCGAGGTTGCCGAGTAGCGAGGACGGGCCGTTGTCATCGTTGATCTTGATGATGCGGTCGAAGCTGAACTTGACGTCAGAGGACGTCAGGTCGTCGCCATTGGCGAACTTCAGACCCGGCTTCAGCGTGCAGGTGTAAACCGTCGGGGCCGAGAAATCGCACTTGTCGGCCGCATCCGGCGTGGGGGCGGTGTCGCCCGGCTTGAAGTTCACCAGGAACTGGTACACCTGGGTCTCCAGCATCAACGAGCCGTGGTCGTAAGAACCGGCCGGGTCGATGGTGACGGTCTTGTCGGTCGTGCCGATGATGATGTCGGTCTTGTCAGGCGAGGTCAGCGTGGTGAAAGCCAGCTCGTCGCTGATCATCAGGTGGACACCCGTCATGTTGGCGCGGGTGACGGCCCACTGCGAGCCCTGCAACAGCGGCAAGGTGGGCAGCGCTTCGGCCAGAGACTTCTGGATGTCCTCGATGGCGGCCTGGCGCTTCGCGGCATCGGTCTCAGTCACTTCGGCCTGAATCATCGGGCCAATCGCCTTTCCAGCGTCAGTTTCCTCGAAGTGCACCTTGAGGAAGTTGTTGGCTGCAAAGAACGGCGTCAAGTAATTGTCGGCGTCCGGGAAGTCAGGGAACCAGCCCATCTGGAACACCGGGTAGGCGTCCTTGGTGCGCTCCTGGCTGTAGGTGACCCACTCGGTCGACTGCAGGTTCACGGTGAACAGGCCGGTTGCCTCAAGCTGCTGCTTGATCAAGCCGTATTCCTGGTCGGACGAGCTGCCGTAGTGGTCGGGGTTGTATTGCAGATTGATGGTAACCGGAGTGCTGACCCCGGCATCTGAAAGGTACTTGGCTGCCGCGCTGCTGGCTGCAGGGGTTGTGGCGCCACCCGTGCCCGTGGTGTCCTTGGCGCAGCCACTGATGGCGAGCACTCCGGACAGCGCGAGGGCAGCTAGTACTGTTGCCGTCTTCTTCATGTGATTCCTCAATTGTCGGTGAGACTGCAGCCGATGCAACAGGGCTTCGACTACGACCTTGTGGATAACAGTCACACGGTCATCTCAGGTTTTAAGCCTCAAGTCTAAGATATGAGACGTTTTGACTCCAAAAGGTGCGCCAAATCGTTATCTAGGGTTGGAAGTCCACCGCCACGCGGGGGTTAGCTTGGGCTCACGCCACGGCTGAAGGCTTAGACTGGACCACACCGAAAGGAGCGATATGTCATACGAACAATCCGGCTATATTCCTTCACCTCAGCAGGGTGCTGTTCCACCTCCCGATGCGCAGATGCCGGGTGTGATGCCGCAGCCAGGCATGCCCTATCAGCAGCAGGCCTGGGGGGGCCAGCCAATGCCCGGGTACGCGCCCGCGATGTATGCGCCGCCACCACCGCCCGCACCATCCATGTTCAACTCGCCGGCTGTTTTGGTCAGCAAGTTGCCGTTGCTGGCGCTGATCGGGCTCATCGGGTTCAGCCTTGGGGGTCTGCTGTATCTCGTCAGCGATATTGTGTCAGCCACGGGCTACCACGTGTCAATGGGCACCTACATCCTGAACGGCGTCACTTCCTTGATCCAGGGCGTCGTCACGGGCGTCGTCTGGTTCGCCGTCTTGATGACACTCAAGTACTTCGCCGACAAGCATGAGGCTCCGGCAGAGTAGCCGTCTGACAGCGACGTAATTACACTGATGTGGTTTGTCCACAGTTGTGCATAACGCTGTGGACAACCACTGGGTGATCGGCTTTTCCACCTTTTTTGACCGTGTGGTGAGCCAAATCATGTGTCTATACAGGGTAAAGTTCGATTTTCAAGGGGTACTTCGCGATAGGCTGGTGGAATGATTGCCGCCCTCCCCCAACCGCGTGTTCCCGATCCGTATGACGCGCCCCCTCTCCGATGGGGCATTTTGGCGCCAGGCGGCATAGCCGGGCGCATGGTGGAGGCCCTACACGCCTACACCCGCCAGCAGGTGGTTGCCGTTGGCTCGCGTAGTGCTGACCGAGCCCAAGCTTTCGCCAGCAAGTACGGAATACCAACCGCCTACGGCAGCTACGAACACCTTGTGGCCGACGACAAAGTCGACATCATCTATGTGGCGTCCCCCCACAGCGAACATGCCGCGCACGCCAGGCTGGCGTTGAAGGCCGGCAAGCCGACCCTAGTCGAGAAGGCGTTCACCCGTAACCAAGCTGAGGCCAAGGCCGTCGTCGCCGCTGCGCGGGCCGCCAACGTGCCCGTCATGGAAGCCATCATGACGCGGCAGACGCCGACTCTCGACGTCATCAAACAGATGGTCGACAACGGCGATCTAGGCCTAATTGACACCATGCTGGCCGATCACGGGCAGAATCTGACAACTGTGCCACGCCTCGTGAAGGCAGAACTGGCCGGCGGCGCATTGCTGGACCTTGGTGTTTATTGCGTGCAGTTCGCTGTGTTTCTGGGTGGAATGCCCACCCGGGTAGTTGCGACGGGCGCCTTGACGAACACCGGCGTTGACGCCCATGTCGCGATGTCCTTTGACGGGTTCGCCCGTCTTCCAAACGCACTGGCTGCCATGCACACCACCATGCTGTCGGGCACGCCGACGCGGGCGACCGTATGCGGCTCGGAGGCCCGCGCCGAACTGATCGGCCCCGGCCCGTTCACGCCTGGGGCCGTCAAGTTGCGCATCATCAAGCGGGACGGCGACATCATCGAGCGTCCCGCCCCCGGCATCACCGGATCAATGGCACTTTGCTATGAGGCGGCGCACTTCGCGCGCGTGGTATCAGACGGCTTGACCGATTCGCCCATCATGCCGGCCGATGAGTCCATCGCCATCATGGGGTTGCTGGACGAGGTGCGCGCCCAAGTGGGCGTCATCTACCCGGGCGAGTAAATGCCTGAACTGCCCGAGGTCGAGACCGTTCGTCGGGGCTTGGAGCAGCTTGTTGTCGGACGCCGCATAGTTGGCGTCGACGTGTTGAACCCTGGCTCCCTGGACGCCCCGCTGCCACTGGACGGCCTACAGGTGACGACGGCCAGGCGGCGAGCCAAAATGCTGATGCTCGACCTGGACGATGGCAGATGCTTGGCCATCCACCTCAAAATGACCGGCCAGCTTGTTGTTCGGAATAGAACGTGTGTTGATGAAAGCGATTGTGTTCAAGTCGGGTCAGGGGCGGATCGTCAGATGGAAGGTGTTTCCGTCGCGGGGGGCGGGATGGGCTGTGGGCTACAGCCGGCCCAGGGCGCCCAGACGCCGTACTCGACGCGCAATCAAGTGAGTGGTTACGCTGGGCAGGCGTCTGCGCCGTCGCCAGCCCAAACCGGCGTTCCGCCCACTGCTGTTACATTCGTGGAAAACCTTCCAGCCGACGCTTCACTGGTTGGATACCACTGGGGCGGGGGGCATCCGTCGGATTCGCTGATTGATGAGTTGCCGGACCGCTCGACGCGCGTCATCTTTGACTTGGACGACGGCGCCCGGCTGTTCTTCAACGATCAGCGGAAGTTCGGCTGGATCCGAGCGGTGCCCCGTGATGTGGCGGACGGTTGGGCGTCGGCGTATGGCCCTGAGCCGATGGACGACGACGCGTGGCCGCGCTTTCGTGCGCTGGTGCGGCGTCACGCGAAGGCGACCATCAAAGCGGCACTGCTGGATCAGCACGTGGTGGCAGGAATCGGCAACATTTACGCGGACGAGGCGCTGTGGGGCGCCGGTGTGCACCCGGCGTCACGGGTGGGCGCGCTGAGCGATCGGGCGTTGCACCGGGTGCTGGACGAGGCGGCTGCGGTCATGGAGATGTCCATTGACCTGGGTGGGTCCACCGCGCGCAACTACGTCGACGCAGAGGGACGGCGCGGCGCCTACCTGGATTTCGCCAGGGTGTTCCGGCGCGAGGGCAAGCCATGTCTGCGTTGCGGCACGACGATCGTCAAGACGCGGGTGGCGGGCCGGGGCACCCATCTTTGTCCGAAGTGTCAACGGGTACGCAATGTCCAACAGGCACATCAGGTACACTAAAAGACCCGGTTTTCGCCGCAAGCGGACGCCTGGCGAGGTCGCATAGTGGACTAGTGCAGCCGCCTTGAAAGCGGCCGAGGTGAAAGCCTCCAAGGGTTCGAATCCCTTCCTCGCCGCCATGGACAGTCCGCTCCCGTCGGGCGGGAATAGCTACACTAGGTTGTGCGTTTCTTGAGCAGGTGGTTTTTAGGAAGGACATCTCATGGCTACGACAGTTTTGACAAGTGCGACGTTCCAGGCGGCCGTCGACACGCCGGGCGTTTTGATGGTGGATTTCTGGGCCGCCTGGTGCCCGCCGTGCCGTCAGTTCGGGCCGATCTTCGAGGCGGCCAGTGGCAAGCATGACGATGTTGTGTTCGCAAAGGTCGACACAGACGCCAATCAGGACCTGGCTGGCATGCTGGGTATCTCGTCGATCCCCACGCTGATGGGCTTCAAGGACGGCAAGCTGATCTTCGCCCAAGCCGGCGCCCTGAACAGCGCCCAACTGGAACAGGTAATCGAGGCCGTCCAGAAAGCCTAGGGGTCGTCACTTTTCCTCGGTCGCTCACAGTGTAGCGCACAGTGCTACACTGTGAGCATGTCTATTTCCGCGGCCCCCGATTTGATCAGTCAACGCGAGCTACGCAACCAGTCTGCTGCGATCATGAATCGCCTTGAGGCAGGCGAGCAATTCATTCTGACTCGTGACGGGCGAGCCGTGGGGCAACTCATCCCGATCGCTGGTCCCCGGGAGGGCGTCCCGACTCGAGAGCTCATAGCCGCTTTTGCTCACCAACCGCGCGTCGATTACCAGGCAATGCGAGACGAGATGGATGAGTTCTTTGGAGATGACGATGTCATTGGCTGACACCCAAACCGCCGGGTTACTCGACACCTGTGTCGTCATAGACCTTGCCCAATACGACTCGGCCGATCTGCCTGATATCGCGCATGTCAGCGCGATCACACTGGCAGAACTCAGCTATGGCGTCGCATTGGCCAAATCGCCCGTTGACGCGGCCACCCGCTCGCAGGCATTCGCCAATATCAAAACTTGGATCACACCATTGCCATTCGACGGCACAGCGGCCGAACGATACGGCGAACTCGCGGCCTTGATTGTGACAGCCGGACGACAACCTCGGCCACGCCGCTTGGATCTGATGATCGCGGCGATAGCCGTCGTCCGTCGTCTACCGCTGTACACCGCGAATGCGGACGACTTCGCAGGTTTGGAATCAGTGCTGCAGATCATTCCGGTTCGGCCGTCAGGCGCCAATCACTAGCTGGCCGGAACCATTGAGGCCGTTTTGGCGTCGTCGGCCTCGTCGTCCCAGCGGGCCAGTGTGCCCTGCGTGCCGGCGTTCTTGTGAGCTGTCGCCACCATCAGCTTGATGCGGTTCAACTGGTTCACTTCGGGGGCACCCGGGTCGTAATCGATACTGACGATGTTGGCGTCCCGATATTGGCGGCGCAATTCGCCGAACATTCCCCGTCCGACCACGTGATTGGGCAGGCAGGCAAAGGGCTGGCAGCAAATGATGTTGGGTGTGCCAGACTCGATCAACTCCATCATCTCGCCCACCAGGAACCAACCCTCACCGGCATTGGTACCAGGGGAAATCACGTGCTGGGCGCGTTCAAGAATCTCGTAAATCGACTCAGGGGTGCTGAACTTTCCGTTCGCCGACTTCAGTGCCTTGATCATCGGCTTGGCATAGCCCTCAATGAGCTTCACAGCCAACTTGTTGCCAAACACACCCTTCTTCGAGCCGACGCCCAAGTTATCCAGACGCCACTGCGCCGGCGCCATACCATAAATCAGGAAGCTGGTGATGCCTGGCAAAACGGCTTCGCAGCCCTCGTTTTCAATCACACCCACAACATTGTTATTGGCGTCCGGCTGGAATTTCACCAGGATTTCGCCGACAACTCCAATGCGCGGCTTGCGCGGGATATCAAGCAAAGGCAGTTCGTCAAATTCGGCCACCAGCAGCCGCAATAGCCGCTTGTAGCTGAGCTTGCCGCCATATGTCTTCGAATAATGGTCGTTGCTGAAATACTCTCGCGTGATGGAGTCCCAGCGGGCATACAACGCGTTAGCTGAACCCTCGTCTCTCTCATAGGGGCGCACTCTCAAAAGGACGTTTTGAATGCAGTCGCCGATGGTAATAGCCTGAAGGGCCGCCGTAATCATCGGCACAGTGATCTTGAACCCGGGGTTTGCCTCAAACCCTTGCGTCGACAGCGCCAACACCGGCACCTGCGGATACCCGGCCTGCTTCAGCCCTCGCCGCAACATTCCAACATAATTCGTCGCCCGGCACATACCGCCCGTCTGCGTAATCATCACCGCGGAGCGATCCGGGTCTGCCCCGCCCGACACAAACGCATTGATCAATTGGCCAATGACCATAATCGCTGGGAAACAAGCATCATTGTGAACGAACTTCAGCCCACACTCGACGTCCTCATTACTAGCCTTCTCAAGCACATGGACGTTATAACCTGCGCGGTGGAATATCGGCTCAAGCATCCGAAGATGAATAGGTGCCAACTGCGGTGCAAAAATGGTGAACCCGGCGGCTTTCATCTCCTTGGTGTACGGACGTTTGGGGTCTGCAGCGACTATCGGGATTGCGGGTATTGAATCCGAGGCGGTGGCTGTCGAGGATGTAGCGTTGCGGGAGCGCTCCACTGCGGGGGCTGCGACTTCGTCGCATGCTAGCCCCCTTGCTCCGCTTACGCTCCGCTCCAATACCGGCGCTCCGTCCTGCAGACGGACCGCAGCGGTCTTTCCCTCTCCGACAAAATCCCGCAACGCAACATCCTCAACATCCACCTTTGTGGGTGTATCCAACAGGAACGGGCGGTCCGAGCGAAGCGAAGGAGCGGCGGCAATGGCGGGCGGAAGGCCGGTTCGAGCTGGCGACGGCGCAGACGCCTGCCCAAGCCTGGTGGCCACTTGATCGTGCGTCGAGTACGGCGTCTGTGTGCTCGGGGCCGGCTGGAGCACGCCGCCCTCAACATCCAGACGGTCGACTGTTGCAGCTTGCAACGACCTTAGGCGAATTGTTGCTGCGCCGAGGTTTGACACCTCGTCGATTTTGATGACCGTGTAGATGGACTGCGGGGGGCGCTGACCGTCCGTGTTGGTGGCCACGCCCTCAATGATTTCCTGCACCTGATCGGTGGTGATGGCGTCGACTCCGCAACCGAAGCTGTTGAGCTGAACTAGGTTCAGATCGGGTGTGGCGCGAACTTGGGCGGCCGCTTCGTATAGGCGCGAGTGGTAGGTCCACTGATCCATCACGCGAATTGGACGCTCCAAATGGGTGCGTGTCAGGCCAACTGTCAGGGCGTCCTCCGAGAGGACAACCATGCCGAGTTTGGTGATGGTTTCCGGGATGCCATGGTTGATTTCGGGGTCGACGTGATATGGCCGTCCGGCCAGGACAATTCCGCGCATGTTGTTTTCGCGCATGTATTGGAGCGCCCGGTCGCCCTCTGCTTTGACGTCATCATGGAAGCGGGCCAGCTCCTCATACCCGGCTGTGACAGCGGCTTGCGCTTCTTCCGCAGTGACGCCCCAATCGGCGAAGATTTCAGCAATTCGTTTGGTCAGGTTTTCCGGGTTGTTCAAGTTGACGAACGGCACCATGTAGCGGACGTCCGGCTGGTGTAGACGATCAATGTTCTTGTCGATCACCTGCGGGTAATAGGCAACAATTGGGCAATTGTAATTGTTGTCAGCATCCTCGAATTGTGAAAGCTCATAATTGACGGCAGGGAAGAAAATCGTCTTAGCGCCGTGATCAAGCAGCCACTCCACATGACCGTGTGCCAGTTTCGCCGGGTAGCAGACATTTTCGGCAGGAATTGATTCCATGCCCTTCTCGAACAAGTCATGGTTGGACCGCCCGGACAGCAACACCGAGAATCCGAGATTATTCAAAATGGTGAACCACAGCGGGTAATCCTCATACATTCCCAGGGCCCGAGGAATGCCGATAACCCCGCGCGGTGCCTTGTCGACCGCCAGGCGATGATATGCAAAAGTGCGTTCATACTTGTAGTCGAAAAGGTTAGGGATACCGGACTTGGCTGGTTTCTTTTCCAGCGAGGCCCCACGCTCGCACCGGTTGCCAGACACATTCCGCGCGCCATCATCGAAAGTCGTTATTGTAAGTTTGCAGCGGTTGGCACAAATCTGGCAGGTTTTCTGCTCCGATTCGACAGTGAAAGCATCAAGGTCGCGTGTCATGAACGGAGATATGACCTGGAACTTGTGATGGGGAAGGGCGGTGGCTGTCGAGGATGTTACATTGCGGGAGCGCTCCACTGCGGGCGCTGCGGCTCCGCCGCATGGTAGCGCCCTTGCTCCGCTTACGCTGCGTCCCAATACCGGCGCTCCGTCTTTCAGACGGACCGCAGCGGTCTTTCCTTCTCCGACAAAATCCCGCAACGCAACATCCTCGACATCCACCTTTGTGGGCGAATCTGACAGGAACGGGCGGTCCGAGCGAAGCGAAGGAGCGCCGGGTATGGCGGGCGGAAGGCCGGTTCGAGCTGGCGACGGCGCACACGATTGAGCGAGTGGTCGCAAGCTTGCTTGCGAGCCGGGAGCGATTGAGTGTTGACGAGGCAGTTCGAAGAACTGCTGAGGAACCGACGCCTGCTCAACGTAACCATCTACTTGATTGTGCGTCGAGTACGGCGTCGTCCTCGCTTCGCTCGTCAACACCTTCCTTGGCCTCGGCACCGCGAGCAAGCTCGCGTGCCCTCGACCCGCGTCGGTGGGTGCGCTCGGGGCCGGCTGGAGCACGCCGCTCACATCAATTTGGCTGGAATGCATCTTCGCCGTTAACGCAGCGCCGTAGGCGCCCATCAGGCCGGCTATGTTTGGCCGGATCACCTGGACGTCCGTCAATAGTTCGAAGGCCCGAAGCACGGCGTCGTTCAGGAACGTCCCGCCTTGGGCGACAACCACGTCCCCGAGATCGCCTGAATCGCGCAGTTTCATCACTTTGTAAAGAGCGTTGCGGACGACGGAATAGCTGAGCCCGGCGGAAATGTCGGCGATGTTGGCGCCCTCTTTTTGGGCTTGCTTGACGGACGAATTCATGAAGACGGTGCATCGCGAACCGAGGTCAACCGGGGTGGTGGATTCCAAACCAGCCGAGGCGAATTCCTCGATGCCGATGCCCATGGTGGCGGCGAAGGTTTGCAAGAAACTGCCGCAACCGGACGAGCATGCTTCGTTGACGGCGATGGAGTCGACGGCACCGTTGCGGATTTTTAGGAACTTCATGTCCTGGCCGCCGATATCGATGACGCTGGTGACGTGCGGCGCCAATTTCATGGCGGCCCGGTAGTGCGCCATGGTCTCGATTTCGCCCTCGTCGGTGTGAATTGCGGCTTTCACAAGCGCCTCGCCATAGCCGGTGACGCAGGAACGTTCGATCCAGGCGTCCTTCGGCAGCGCTTCCCTGATTTGGCGGGCAATCGCGACGGCGGCGGCGATCGGGTCGCCCTCATTCGACCCGTAGGTTGAAAACAGTATTCGCTCGTCCCGGTCCATGACGACGGACTTGATCGTGGTCGAACCGGCGTCAAGGCCGAGGAACAGCCCACCGGTCGCGTCTGCCAGTGGAGCCATCTCGATGATTTCGGCGCCGTGACGGGCGTCGAAATCGGCCCGCTCTTCCGGTGTGGCAAACAGCGGGCGCATCATTTTGATGCCAAACTCGCCACCCTTGGCCGACTCCAGGTTGGCGCAAATGTGTGGCAGGGATAACGCCGGCCCGGTGGTTGAAATCGCCGCCCCCAGTGCCACAAACAGTTGCGCGTCCTCAGGCGAAATGTACTCGCTCACCCGCTCGCCGAGCGCACGTTTGAACGCCTCACGCAATTGCGGCAAGAAATACAGTGGCCCGCCCAGGAAAATGACCGTCCCCCTGATCGGGTGCCCGCAAGCCAAGCCGGCGATCGTCTGGGTGGCGACGGCCTGGAACACTGATGCCGCGATGTCCTCGTGGGCGGCACCCTGGTTCAGCAAAGGCTGAACGTCCGTCTTGGCGAAGACTCCGCAGCGGGACGCAATGGGGTACAAGCTGGTGTAGCGCGAGGCCAACTCGTCCAGGCCACCGGCGTCCGTCTTCAGCAGGGTGGCCATCTGGTCGATAAACGCCCCCGTGCCGCCAGCGCACGTACCGTTCATGCGTTGTTCGGGGACGGGGTGCAGGTACGTCAGTTTGGCGTCTTCGCCGCCCAACTCGATCACCACGTCGGCTTGCGGGTAGAAGCGTTCGATGGCCGTCGTCGACGCCACGACCTCTTGGATGAACGGCACGCCCATGATCCTGGCGACGCTGAGGCCGCCTGACCCTGTCATGGCGACTTCGAAATCGTCATCGGGGAACCCCGCCTGTACGTCCACCAACAGACGTTGCAGTTCGCCTCGTACATCGGCGTTGTGGCGGCGGTAGTCCGAGAAGACCACCTGACCGTTGTCCAGGACGACCGCCTTGACGGTGGTCGAGCCAACATCTAGGCCGAGCCGGAGCGTCTTGTTCACTGTGCGATGTTGTCTTTCGTTGAGGGCTATGAGGGTACCTAACCCACTTTAGCGCTTGTCTGTGCCCGAATGCACGGGTCGCCGGTAGGCGGATTCGCCAAAGGCGTAGTCGGAAAATTGTGGGACAAACCCATATCCAGACGCACCAAGACCACCCATCTGGCGTTCTGGGAGTATCTCGCTTCGAGTTTGTCCCAGAAGTTCGGGCTCATTCTGCGGGCGTTAGCAAACGCTCGCCTTCACAGACGATGTGAGGACGGGCGGCTAGCTCTTTGGATAGCCGCCGCGGGCATAGGACGGAGGTGTGATCGGGGCCGGGTCGGCCCCCAACTCGTGGGCGGCCCACAACGGCCAGGACGGTTGACGCAGCGCAGCCCGGCCAATCTCAACAACGTCGGCGGCACCGTCGTCCAGCACCTTTTGGGCTTGAGCCGCGTCGGTGATCAGACCAACGGCGCTAACCGGAAGGCCGGCCTGACGCACGGCCGCCGCCACCGGAACTTGGTAGCCAGGCCCGATTTCGATGCGGGCACCGACATTGCCACCGGTTGACACATCAACGAAATCGACGCCATGGTCGCGCAGTAGCGGCACAAGGGCCACACTGTCATCAATGCTCCAACCGTCGTCCAGCCACTCGGTGGCCGAGATTCGCACAATCAGCGGTTTGCCTGCGGGCCAAACCGTCCTCACGGCGTCACACACTTCCAGCAGCAGACGGGTGCGTCCGGCGAGGTCACCGCCGTATTCGTCGGTGCGATGGTTGGTCAGCGGCGAGAGGAACTCGCTCAGCAGATAACCGTGGGCAGCGTGAAGCTCGATGGCGTCAAATCCCGCCTCGTCCGTCCGCTTGGCAGCATCCACGAAAGCAGCGACGACGGCCTGGATGTCGTCGGTGGTGGCCGCGCGCGGCGTCTCGTAGCCGGGGAATGCGATGGCAGACGGGGCGATCGTCTGCCAGCCGCCCTCGGCCACCGGGACGGAGCCGGTGCCACGTCCGGCGAAGTCCCACCAAGCCGAGGCTTTTCGTCCAGCGTGTCCAAGCTGAACACCCATGGCGGCGCCCGCCTCATGGGCGAAGTCGACGACACGAGCCCAGGCATCGCGCTGCGCGTCGTTCCACATGCCGCAGCAACGCGGCGTGATGCGTCCATCAGGGGTGACGGCCGTGGCCTCGGCAATGATCAAGCCGAACCCGCCGGCGGCCCGGGCGCCGTAATGCATCAGGTGCCAATC
>WQYR01000026.1 GCA_009781145.1 Propionibacteriaceae bacterium
TCCGGCACAGATAAATCCAGACCGTCTAACGCAACAACAGCACCGAAGTGCTTGACGAGGCCTTCAACCTCGATCGCATTATTGGACATTGTTCTCTTTCTTTTGTTGTGTTCCCTTGTGGTCTGATTGACCACCCTGGTCGCCAGTTTGGCCACCATTGGCGGCCCGATAGGCCGTCAAGACTTGATCGTTGGAGAACACGCCGTTGGTCAGCGTGTCGAGCATGGCGTCGAGCACCGCGGGATCGCTGGTGACGCCCTGGAAGAACTCTTGGTTGTCGTTCGGCGGCTCAAGCACGAACTGAACGAGCATGAACCCAAGGGTCGAACCCGCCATGTACCGCAGGTGCGTGGCATCGGTGCACTCGGGCCGAACCATGCCCTGTGCCGCTGCCGCGTCGATGACCTCTGCCATCTGGGCTAGCAGCCGGCGATAGAACTCGCGGGCCGTTTCGCCGCCCTCCAGGAAGGCTCGCAGCATGTAGGTGCTCATCGCAGAGATGTGTTCGGCCTGCTCAGGGTCGGTGTTGTTCACCAGATTCATGCTGCCCGCCGGGTTGGCTATGCCAGCCATCTTCATCTCCGTGTAGCCGTCCAGCACCCGCTGATCGCACTCTGCCTTGAGCGCTTCCTTGGTGCCGAAGTGATGCGTGATCAGGCCGGGCGAAACGCCTGCCGCAGTCGCGATTGCCCGCACCGACGCCGCGCCACCCTGTTCGGCGAAGACGCCGATGGCCGCATCGACGATGCGAGCCCGGGCCGTCAAATCTGACACTGGGCGACTAGATGCTGTACGCACGTCCAAAACACTATACGCGCGTACAGTGCCTGTCAAGCATCTGTCAACAACTACTCATGAACTGAGTAATTCGGCGCTTCCACCGTCATCATGATGTCGTGGGGGTGGGATTCACGCAGCCCCGCCGCTGTGATGCGAACAAAGCGGCCGTGGGCCTGCAGCTCATCGACGGTACGAGCACCCGAATAGAACATTGACTGGTGCAAGCCGCCAACCAATTGGTAGACAACCTGGTTGAGTGGGCCCCGATACGGCACCTGGCCCTCGATGCCCTCCGGCACGATTTTGTCGTTGCTGGTGACATCGGCCTGGAAGTAGCGGTCCTTGCTGTAGCTGACCCGGCCGCGAGCCGCCATCGCACCCATCGACCCCATGCCCCGGTACGTCTTGAACTGCTTCCCGTTGATGAAGACAAGGTCGCCCGGGCTCTCGTCACAACCGGCCAGCAATGACCCAAGCATGACGGTCGACGCCCCCGCCACCAGGGCTTTCGCAATGTCGCCCGAATACTGCAAGCCCCCATCGCCGATCACCGGAACGCCAGCGGGGCGGCAGGCCCTCGCCGCCTCCATAATGGCCGTGATTTGCGGCACACCGACGCCCGCCACCACGCGCGTCGTGCAGATGGAACCAGGCCCGACACCCACCTTGACGCCGTCCGCGCCGGCCTCGACCAGCGCCAATGCCGCGTCGAAAGTCGCCACATTGCCGCCGATCACATCGACGCCAGCGCAGGCCTTTTCCGCTTTCAGCCGTGAAATGATCTCGATCTCAGCCTTCGAATGGCCGTGGGCGGTATCGACCACCAGCACGTCCACACCCGCCTCGACCAGTGCCATGGCGCGATCCCAGGCGTCCCCGAAAACGCCGACCGCAGCACCGACCCGCAGGCGCCCTTGGTCGTCCTTCGTTGCCAGCGGGTACTTGTCAGACTTGACGTAGTCCTTCAGCGTGATCAGGCCTTTGAGCCGCCCTTGCGCGTCGATCAGTGGCAGTTTCTCGATCTTGTGCTTGGCCAGCAGCGCCAGCGCGTCCTCCGACGAGATGCCGACCTGGCCGGTCACCAGCGGCATTGGCGTCATCACCTCGCCGACTGGACGGGACGGGTCCGACTCGAATCGCATGTCGCGATTGGTCACGATGCCCAACAGGTGCTGGCTGGCGTCGACCACCGGCACGCCTGAGATGCGGTACATTCCGCACAACTCGTCCACCTGCCGAATGGTGGCCTCCGGGCCAATCGTGATCGGTTGCGTCACCATACCGGATTCGCTGCGCTTGACCTGATCGACCATGTGCGCCTGCTCTGCCACCGGCAGGTTGCGGTGAATGATGCCGAGGCCACCCTCACGCGCCATCGCGATGGCCATTCGCGTCTCGGTGACGGTATCCATGGCGGCGCTGACCAGCGGGACTTGCAGGTCTATGCGGCGGCTGAGCCGCGTGCGGGTCGACACCTGCGAAGGTATGACATCCGACTGGCATGGCGTCAGCAAAACGTCGTCAAACGTCAGGCCAAGCGGGCAAGTAGGGGTGGTTTCAAGGGTCATATCCTCAGTCACGATCAGCCTTCCGTCCGAGCTGTCTATTCTACTCAGCAAGGAGAGCGCCAGGCGCCGCTGCCTTGGGACGCACCGCCAGCCAGAGCGCTGCTACCAGCCCGGCGGTGAACATCGGTTCACCGAGCATCCAGTCGCCGGCGTTGGCCCAAGCCGAGTTGTCCGCCGCTGTACCGGACGCTCGTGACAAGGCGATGAAGGCAACCGATGTGGCGGCGAACAGCGAGTTGGCCATGAATAGCACCACCCGGGTGGCCTGCGGCAGGTGGCGGCTGTCGCCGCGCATGAACTCCGCGTCCGTGAGCACCCGCCAGGTCAGGCCGAACAACACCAGCAGTTCCGTGCTGAAAAACAGCGCCGTGCCTGCGGGGTCGTCCAGCACGTTGCGGAACGGGTAGACCACCGCCAGCAGCACGACAACGAGCAGCCAGCCAGCGTTCTCCATTCCGAGGCGACGCCGGGCCGTCAGCCAGCAGCCGATCACCAGCGCGGCGGCGACGGCGATGAGCCCGGTCATCGTGATGTTGCGCTCATGCAGGAAGGCAAGTGACGGCACCAGCCCGAGGGCGTCCAACATGAAGGCGATGGCCAGCGCCGTCAACAGGGTCGCCTCAGTGGTGCGGGCGCGCTTGCTGATGCGCCACGCGATGACGATCAGCACCAGGCCGATGCCGGCGCGCCAGTACTGGGGCAGGTTGTTGTCGAACAGGTAGCTCCAGCCGTTGTTCAAGGCGGTGGCTGCGTGGTTGAAGCCGCCTGCCTCCAGCAGATTGGTCGCGATCGGTATCGGTAGCGCGATGATCGCCAGCGCGGTGATGGCGGCGGCCAGTGGGTACAGCCACGGCAACCACTGGTCGGCGTGGTCCGACGGGGAGTCTGGCTGGCGTTCGCGCCCGCGGCGCAGCCATAGGGCCATTGCACTGGCGAGGACCGCCAACGAGACAAGGCCGGCGGCCAGTGCCTGGAGGTTGAGATCCTCCGACCGGTCGCGCAGAGCCAGCACGGTGCGGAGCACCAGCCAACCGACGCCAAGGCCCGCCAGCGTCCAGAACACCGGGTTGACCATGGGGCGCCGCCCAGCGGTTTCGGCGGCGGTTACCACGATCTGGGCTGGCGCCGCCCCGGCCACCAACATGGCCGGCAGCACCAGGATGCCAATGGTGTTGAAAGTGCCGTCGATGGCTGCGATACTCCCCGGGTTGCCAAGGCCCGCCACCCAGCCGGGGCCGAGCAGCGCGGCGGACAAAATAACCGTCACCACCAGGAACTCCCACCAGACGAATTGCCGGCGTGACCGCACGATGGTGAACACCAGCAGGCCGACGTATAGCAGGAATGAGGCGAACCCTGCCAGTGGCACCTTGACCATGGCCGGCCCGGCGAAGAAGAACAGTGCCGCAACACCCAGCAGGAACAGCACGGATCGCAGCAACCACGACGTATGCAGGGCCGCTGTATGCACCAGCGCGAACGACAGCACCACCCCACACATCAGTAGCCAGATCACCGAGTCGGGCAGGGTGGTGTCCGATGACGTCGACAGCACCAGGTGGCCGTGCTGCCTCAGCGGCACCGCGAAGACGGCGGCCAGGGCCAGCAGTGAATACAGAACGAGAGCCGCCAAGCCGACGGCCGGCAGCCCGGCCGGCCATGTGCTCGGAACCGGTCGGCCTTCCTGCACCGGCCGCACAAAAGTGTTCACCAAAGTCTGCTTGACAACGTCGAACAGCGAACCCAGCAGGCGCTTCACCTGGGGCGCCGTGGCCGTGACCATGTCGTCCTCGCTCATGGCAGCACCCCAACCTCTAGCGTGTTGCCACTGTAGGCCAGCACTTGATTGCCGTCGACAGTGAAATAGAAGGCACTGATGAAAAGCCCCTTGAAATGGTGTGGCCAGGTTTGCACCTGGTTTCCTTGGGCGTCGAGCAGCACATAGTCGGTCTGCCCGACCAGCAGCACTGCGTTGCCGCCGCCTGCCCCGGCGACGGTGCGCTCGGCCGAGTACTGCCACAGGATGGCGCCGGTTTCCCAGTCGATGCCGAGCGTCATGTTCTCGTCGCGCACCACTACGGCGGTGTCCAACCCGATCATGTCGATGGCGTTTTGGTACACACGGTGGCGCCAGACTTCGTGGCCGTCATCAAGCGAATAGGCGTAGAGCACCACCCGGTCACTAGCCTCGAACACCACGACGGGGTTTGGCCCAGGCGAAAGGGCCATGCTGCGGGCGATACCGGCGTCGATGGCCCAGTTGATCTGACCGTCGGCGTCAAGGCAGACGAGCCCGCCCGACTGATTCGACACAAGTATCGCGTCGCCTGCCACCATCGGACTGATGCGTATCTCGGCGCCCAGGCCGGTTGTCCAGTTGACAGCTCCCGTCGCCAGGTCGACCGCCGAAACCGACCCGTCGAGGCCGGCCACGATTGCCGCGCCGCCCATCCTCACCGGTGGGGCGACGATGATGTCGGTGGTGGCCGTCTGCCAGAGCCAGCGGCCCTCCTCGTTATATGCCACCAACTGCCGGTCGGTGTTCGCCACCAGGGTGATTCCGCCCATCGTGGCGGTGGCGGTCAGCATGCCGCCGGGGCGCGCGGTCCAGGACAATCGGGGCGCGTCACCGGTCAAATCGATCCCGTAGACATCGGCTGTGTACTTCTGCCCCATCACCGTGCCACCCGGCACCAGGGCCGGCGGCGACACCGGGAACAGCGACAAAGACTGCGACAGGTCGTACGAGGTGAAACTGAGTGCGCTGGCCTGGGCCCAGTCGAACGGGGTCGCATCGCCCACCGGGGAGGGGGACGGGCTGCCGCCGAGCGCCCACTCGCCGGTGGCGTCCGCCAAGTTGACGACGCCCCGCCCGGGGCACCAGGTGCGTGCCGACTCGTTAGTGCCTGACTGCCGCATGGCCACGCTGACGCAACCTTGGGCCGCCTGCTGCGGGTCGATGGGGGCCGTCGCTGTGAAGCTGGCTTGGTAGGGCGACTGCACAAAGGCAATAGTGTCGGCGTCCCAGTTGTAGGCGGTGCCGGTGGATGTCCACGTGTCACCGGGCTTGACGTTGGCCGGCAAGTCGAGACGCCCCGGCACAAGCAGCGACGCTGTGACCCCGGCCCCGGTGACAGCCACGTCGATGGCGGCGCGCAGGCCATCCGGGTCAAGGGTCCAAAGATTGTCGAACATCGCAGTGGTCTCGCCGTCTTGACCTGCCGCCGCCGTGCGTTGGCGCACGAACTGCGCCGACGGCAAATCGATGTCTGTGACCGATGCCCAGTAGTAGAACCCCAGCAAGGACGTCTGGACCATCGATGTTGTGCCAACCCTTGACCACTCGGAGTACCGCTGGTCGCCCTGGCCAGACGCGGCGTAGATCACCCGGGCCCCGTCTTCTGGCAGCATCGCGGCCGCGCCTGCCGGTTGCGCCGCCCGCCCGGCGATGGTTGTGGACGCCACCAGCAATGCCATCAGCGCCACCACGCTGACGGCCGGCGCCAAGCGCCGCCGGTGCTGTGGTTCTATGGGTGGGGTCGCCACACTTGCATCCTAATGGAGGCGTCACTCGGCGATGAAACCGACTGCACTAAGATGCTTGTACCCATCGTTGATGGGACACTCCGCCGAAGGAGGTCTTCAATGCCACGCAACCATGAGATCACCGCTTGGCAGCCTTTGCTGGATGAGCAGGGCGCCTTGATCGAGCCCGGCTGGGCACGTCACCAACTTCAGGCCTACGACCGCTCGCGTATCAAGGCACCAAAGTTCCGCATCAAGGAATGGGACTACTACATTGTCATGAGCGATGAGTTCGGTGTCGCTTTGACCATTTCGGACGACGGTTACATTGGCCTCCAGTCGGCCACTCTGCTGGACTTCACGCAGCCAAAAGAGCACACCGCCACGATCCTCACTCCCCTGCCGATGGGCCGGTTGCGGCTACCTGCCAACTCTGGTCCCGGCGAGACGGTTTTCCAGAACAAGCGCGTGACCATGCGCTTCTCCGTGACGCCCGGTCAGCGGCACCTGACGTGCGATTTCGCCAACTTCCTGGGCAACAAGCCGTTTTCCTGTGACATAACGCTGGCCCAGCCCGAGACGGAGACGATGGTGATCGCCACACCATGGGCCGGCAGCCAAACGGCGTTCTACTACAACCAGAAGATCAACTGCATGCCGGCCTCCGGGGTGGCCCGGTTCGCCGGGCGCGAGTACGTCTTCGACCCCGCCACCTGCTTTGGCACCCTTGACTGGGGACGGGGAGTGTGGACGTACGACAACACCTGGAAATGGGCGTCCGGCAGCTCGGTCATCGACGGGCACCCCTTCGGCTTCAACTTGGGTTACGGCTTCGGAGACACCACCGCCGCCACCGAAAATGTACTGTTTTTCGACCGGCAGGCCCACAAGCTGGACGACATCGAGTTCCACATTCCAGCCGACAGCTACACCAAACCATGGCGGTTCTCGTCATCGGACGGACGCTTCGAAGCCGATTTCAGCCCGATCATCGACCGTGCCGCAAAGATCAACGCTGGCGTCATCATGACCGACCAGCACCAGGTGTTCGGCCGGATGAGCGGCCAAGCGGCGCTGGACGACGGCACGAAACTGCCAATCCGCGATATGCTCTGCTTCGCCGAAGATGTCCACATGAGGTATTGACACGCGCTAGGTAAACTGTCCGCGTGGGTTTTGTCGCGCTGGTGGTGTTGGCCGTCGGGCTTTCAATGGATGCCTTTGCCCTAGCCATTGGCATCGGCTTGGCGGCTCGCACGCCGTCATGGAAGCGTGCCCTGGTCGTCGGTGCCTACTTTGGGGGTTTTCAGGCGCTGATGCCGCTGATCGGCTACTTCGTGGCGCGACTTTTTGCCGCCCAGATCACCCGATACGACCACTGGATCGCCTTCGCATTGCTGGGCTTCATCGGCGCCAAGATGATCTGGGAGAGCTTCCACGACGATGACGACGAGGCGGCCCCAGCCGCGTCACTCGGGCCGGCCACCATGGTGCCTTTGGCCATCGCTGAAAGCATTGACGCGCTGGCGGCCGGAGTTTCCTTCGCCTTCTTGAGCGTCAATGTTCTTGGAGCCGTGGTACTTATCGGTGTTATCACCTTCGGGTTTGCCGTAGTCGGTGTGCGGCTGGGCGGGGTGCTCGGCAACCGGTTCAAGGCCCACGCCGAGCTGGTCGGCGGCATCGTCTTGATCCTCTTGGGCGTCAACATCGTGCTTGAGCACCTCGGGGTCATCAGTTTTTGACAAACCAAAGCGCGGGCAAGAAATCTCGCCCGCGCTTGGTTGTGTTTGTTGACGGCCTTAGCCGGCCTTGTCGTCCTTTTCTTCCTTCTTGGTGACGACGAGTGTCTCGGTGGTCAGCAGCAGCGACGCGATCGATGCCGCATTGGCCAGGGCCGAGCGGGTCACCTTCACGGGGTCGATGACGCCTTGGGCGATCAGGTCGCCGTACTGGTCAGTCTTGACGTTGTAGCCCTCGCCAGCCTTCATTTCGGCGATCTTCGAGACGATAACATAGCCCGGCTGGCCGCCGTTTTCGGCGATCCAACGAGCCGGCTCGACGATGGCCTTGGCCACGATCTGAGCGCCGGCCTTCTCGTCACCCGTCAGCTTCAGGGCGTCCGATAGCACCGAACCGGCATGGACGAGAGCCGCGCCACCACCGGCCACGATGCCCTCCTCGATTGCCGCGCGGGTCGCCGAGACGGCGTCCTCAATGCGGTGCTTCTTTTCGTTCAGCTCGACCTCGGTGGCCGCGCCGACCTTGATGACGCAGACCCCGCCCGCCAGCTTGGCGACGCGTTCCTGCAGCTTTTCGCGATCCCAATCGGAATCGGTACGCTCGACCTCGGCGCGCAGCTGTGCCACGCGATCCTTGACGGCCGTGGCGTCGCCGGCGCCGTCGACGATTGTGGTGTTGTCCTTGGCGATGACCACGCGACGAGCCTTGCCCAGCACCTCCAGCCCGACGGTGTCGAGCTTGAGGCCAACCTCGGGAGCAACCACCTGAGCGCCGGTCAAGATGGCGATGTCCTCAAGCATGGCCTTGCGGCGGTCACCAAACGCTGGCGCCTTGACGGCGACGGAGCTGAAGGTGCCGCGGATCTTGTTCAGGATCAGCGTCGACAATGCCTCACCGTCAACGTCCTCGGCGATGACAACCAGCGAACCATGCGCCGCGATGACCTTCTCCAACAGCGGCAGCAAATCATTCATGGACGAGATCTTGCCGGAGTTGACCAGGATGTACGGGTCATCGAAGACGGCCTCCATGCGGTCGGCGTCGGTGATGAAATGTGGGCTGATGTAGCCCTTGTCGAACTGCATGCCCTCGGTGAACTCCAGTTCAGTGCCGAAGGTGTTCGATTCCTCAACCGTGATGACGCCGTCCTTGCCCACCTTGTCGAAGGCATCGGCGATGATGTCACCGATCTCCTCGTCACGGGAGCTGATGGTGGCGACGTTGGCCATGTCGGCCTTCGTCTTGACCGGCTTGGCGGCTTTGGCCAGCTCAGTGACGACCGCCTCAACGGCCTTGTCAATGCCGCGCTTGAGGCCCACCGGGTTCGCACCCGAAGCCACAGCCCGCAGGCCCTCATGCACCAGCGCCTGAGCCAGCACGGTGGCGGTGGTGGTGCCGTCACCGGCCACGTCATTCGTCTTGGTGGCAACTTCCTTCGCCAACTGGGCACCCAAGTTTTCGTATGGGTCATCCAGTTCGACCTCTTTGGCGACGGTCACGCCGTCGTTGGTGATGGTCGGCGCGCCCCACTTCTTGTCGAGCACAACATAGCGGCCCTTGGGGCCAAGCGTCACCTTGACGGTGTTGGCGAGAATGTCGACGCCACGCTCTAGCGAGCGCCGCGCGGTCTCGTCGAATTGCAGTTCCTTAGCCATATTGGACGCTTCTCACTTCTCCACTACGGCCAGCACGTCGCGGGCGTTGAGCAGCAGGTAGTCCTCGCCCGAGTACTTGACCTCGGTGCCGCCGTACTTGGAGTAGATGACGACGTCGCCCACCTTGATGTCCATCGGCACGCGCACGCCCTTGTCGTCCACCCGGCCCGGGCCGACGGCCAGAACTTTGCCTTCTTGCGGCTTCTCCTTGGCGGTCTCGGGGATGACAAGGCCCGACGCCGTAGTGGTCTCTGCTTCCAATGGCTGTACGAGGATGCGATCCTCGAGCGGCTTGATCGTGACTGCCACGACAAACCCCTTTCTGTCTCATGGCAAGCACCGGGGTGGCACTGCCTTGTTAACGCCGGGACGCCCGGCAAGTTCTAGCACTCTGGTGCCCAGAGCGCTAACGGAAAATCTACACCGGTCTTAGCACTCAAGCAACCCGAGTGCCAGCATTTTGACGCCCGGGTTGACCTAAGTACCACACATCGGCTGGGCCAGACCGTCGAGTTTTGTGTTGGCCTGCGTGACAGCATCAATGTCCGATTGGGCAGGAGCCGCGCCAGCCTGCAGAGTCGAATCCACCTTGGTTATGGCTATCACCAAAGCGTCGGCCGCCGCCTGGACATCGCTGGGCGCGTACTCTTGGAGGTATCCAGCCAGCGTCACCATGCTGGTCGTGAGGCCTTGGGCCCCCGCATAATCACCTTTTTTGATCTCTGTCTGCGCCTCCGGCCAGACGACCTCCACCTCCAGGGAATACAGTGAGTATTCCAGGCAAAAAACGCTGTCCTGGACACTGGTCGAGGTGGTTGATGTCGGCGGCTTGGTAGTCGTTTGAGTCGTGCTGTGTGCGGTGGTTGGCGTCGACTTGGTCGGTGTCGGCACCGTCGTCCGCGTCGAGGTCGGCGTCGCGCTCGGCGTCGGCGAGGCTGCTGGGTTACCCCTGACAAAGTAGATGACCAGCCCAACGACAACAAGCAGCACCACCACGCCGATGATGATGGGCACGACGGGTGCGCCCCGGCGCTGAGGCGGCGTCGGCGGCATGCCGGGCGGGTAGCCGGCCGGACCGTATGGGGCCTGACCATACGGAGCCTGACCATACGGAGCCTGACCGTACGGAGCCTGCCCGTACGGAGCCTGCCCGTACGGAGCCTGCCCATATGGTCCCTGCGCATATGAAGGCTGGCCCTGATAGCCGGCCGGCGGGACCATCTGTGGCTGGCCGGCGGGCTGGGGCGGATAGCCCGGATAAGTGCTGTCAGTCATACTGGAGATGGTACATCAGGGCATGGTCAAGGGCGATTCCCGACCATTTCACAGTTGCCTCACAAGGCATTACCCGGGTTTCTTCCCACATACCGGTATACTAGAAACCTATGCCTGACATTAATGACGGAGAACGCCAGGCCGATCTTGATTGGCTGTACGGCACCAACGCGCGTCCGACCCCACCTCCCCCAGTAGTGGCGCCGCGTCGCATTGCACCCGAGCCCCCCGCCGCACCCTACGAGGCGCCGGCCGCAATGCCGGTAGTGCCGGCCGCGCCGGCCGCGCCGGCAGCGCCAGCCGCTGCTGCCCACCGGAGTGCAACTCAAGCCGACTTCGACTGGCTTTACCGCGGTGACACCGCCGCGCAGCCCGCCACCCCCGTCGCGAGACCCGTCGAGCCGCCGGTCACACCGGCCGCTGCGCCGATCGCGACGCCGTACATGCACCCACCTGTTGCGCCCCCCAGGCCTCCCGCGCCAAGCGCCCCCGCGGTGGTCGACGACTACTCCGGCTACGACTATGGCTACAGTGAGCCGGACGACACCGACTACTACGAGGACGAGGAGCCCGCATCGGCCGCTCCGAAGGCCAAGAAGAGCACTGGATCCAGCCGGCACAAGGCCGCTAGGCGAACGCTGACCGTCATACTGGTGATTCTGGCGCTGATCGTATCGGTTGCCGGCTACTATCTGTGGCGTGTCACAAGCACGATGTGCGCGGTGACAAATGGCGAGCACTGCAACGCCGGAAGTGTCATTTCGGTGATCAACAACGTCATCAACGGTGGCAACCAGAACCTGGTGCCACTGAAGACCGACGCCAACGGCCGCACCAATGTGCTTCTGCTGGGCACCAGCGACGACCGCACCGACACGGGCGGTGGCAACTGGCTGACAGACTCGATCATCGTTGTGTCACTTAGCCAAACCGACAAGAACGCCTTCATGATTTCGGTCCCCCGCGACCTTTGGGTCAAGTACCCCAAGACCTGCTCGGTTGGCAATCAAGGCAAGGTCAATGCCGCCTTCATGTGCAACGGCGCCGGCGACAAAGCCACAGTCGCACAACTTCGGTCCGCCCTGACGGCCACCATACCGACATTTGAACAGATCACGGGCCTGGACATCCAATACGCCGCCGACCTCAACTACGCGGTGCTGGAGGCGTTGACCAACGCCGTCGGCGGCGGAATCGTTGTCGAGCTATACCCCTCTGACCCGCGCGGCATCTATGACGTCAACACCGGTCTGAAGTTGCAGCCAAAGAGCGTTAGGTGCCCCGGCGAAAGTATCAACCCGATGGAATGCGGCCTCTCCACCGACCTTGTTATGGCGCTGTCGCGAGCTCGCAATAGCGACGGCGGGTACGGGCTGGGCGGCGGGAACTTCAGCCGCGAGCAAAACCAACAAGCCATCATCGTCGGCCTGCTGAAGCAAGCCAAGGTCAACGGCATCATCACCAACCTGGCCGGTGTCAACACCGCACTGCAAGGTATCGGCGACAACCTGCGCAGCACCCTCCCGGCCGACGCGATACCCACCATGCTGGCGCTCGGCCAAGAAATACCGCCGACCAGTTTCAAATCGTTGGACTTCGTCAACGCCAAGCCGACATTGGTGACCACCGCCTACATGGGCGACCAGAGCATCGTCATGCCATCTGGTGGTTTGTACAACTACTCGGCCATCCAGAGGTGGATCGCCAAGCAGATGTCCGCTGACCCGGCAGTGCTTGAGGGCGCCACCATCGACGTACTCAACGCAACGGGTACCCCCGGTAAGGCAGCCACAGCCGCCAGTGTCCTTGAGGGTCTCGGTTTCACCGTTGGCCAGGTGACCAACTACACAACCAAGATCGCAGGCACCCAGGTCTACGACGTCACGGGCACCAAGCCTCAGACGTCAGCCGCCCTGGCCAAGCAATACGGAGTCAAAGTTACATCCGGCCCGCCGGACAGCTACAAGGCAAGCAGCGCGACCGATTTCGTCGTCATCATCGGCACCTGATCACACCACGACCTGAGTGACTGGCAAGCCGGATACGGCGCCGAAATCAAGACTTGAGGGTGCGCGTCCAGCAACGATGACTGCCGCCCCCAGAACGGCGATCATCGCGCCGTTGTCGGTGCAAAGGCCTGGACGGGGGCGGCGCAGCATCAAGTTGTTCGCTTGACAGCGCTCTTCGAGCAGGCCACGCAAACGGGAGTTTGCCGCCACCCCCCCACCAAGGATCACCTCGGTGACTCCGAAGTGGCGTGCCGCATCCACCGTCTTGGCCGTCAGCACGTCGGCCACGGCCTCTTGGAATGACGCGCAAACATCGGCCACAGGAACGTCTTTCCCTTCCGCCTCGCGCTGCTCAACCCAGCGGGCCACCGCCGTCTTCAAACCCGAAAATGAAAAGTCGAAACGGTGCCGTTCCATGTCTTTCTGGGACGTCAAGCCGCGGGGAAAGCGGATGGCCGACGGGTCGCCTTCGGCGGCCACCTTGTCAATGATGGGGCCGCCCGGATAGCCGAGGCCCAGAAGGCGGGCCACCTTGTCGTAGGCCTCGCCGGCGGCGTCGTCAGTCGTCGAACCGAGCTCTTCGATATCGCCGGTGATGTCGCCCACCCGCAACAGCGAGGTGTGCCCGCCCGACACCAGCAGCCCCAAGCTGGGCTGGGCCAACGGGCCGTGCTCAAGCATGTCGACACCGACGTGGCCGACCAGGTGGTTCAGCCCGTACAACGGCTTGTTCCAGGCCAATGCCAGGCCTTTTGCGGCCGCCACCCCAACCACCAGTGACCCCATCAGCCCCGGGCCGGCAGTCACCGCTATGGCGTCCAGGTCGGCGGGTTCAACCCCGGCTTTGTCCAGCGCGCGCTGCAGCGTCGGGACGATTGCCTCAAGGTGGGCGCGGGAAGCAACCTCAGGGACGACGCCACCGAACCGGGCGTGCAGATCCACCGACGATGCCACCTCGTTGGCCAGCAACTGCGTGCCCCGGACGACGCCGACACTCGTCTCGTCACAGCTCGACTCGATGCCGAGCACCAACGGTTCACTCATGGTTGCCTCCCAGCCGTGTGACTCATCAGCTCGCGTCGCATGACCAGGGCGTGCGAGCCAGGCCCGTAGTAGTTGCTGCGCTCGTACGCCGGCACGAAACCGGCATCGGCGTACAAGGCACGGGCCTCATTGCCGAGGCGCACCTCCAGGAACATCTCAGTGGCACCCTGGTCGCTCGCCCATTGCAGGCCACGGGCCAGCAGCAGAGTCGCCAGACCCATCCCCCGCCACTGAGGGGCCGTCATGATGTTGAACAACTCGGACGAGTCTGCGGCGATGCGAAAGCTGGCGACACTCGCCACCTCTTCAAACAACGCGCAATCGGGCCCTTGCTGCTTGACGCAGGCGACCAGCACCAGCCCGCTCATCTGCAACTCGACATTCCAGGCGTCGTCGTCCCAGCGCTCATCCTCGTCGAAACACTCCGTCTCGAGCGCGTTGATGGCACCCAGATCGTCAAGGGTGGCCGCACGCACCGTGACATCCTCAGGGCGAAGCACGTTCATTGCGGCCCACCGATCGGCAGGCGCAGCCGCCCGCTGACTAGCGTCGACTTGCGGGTGCTGGCCACCTCGGCATCCGGCTGGCGCAGATACAACGGTTCAAGACCGACATCCGGCAGCAGATCCAGATTGGCGGCCAACCAGCCGGCGTCCATTGGCAGGTCTCCCACGGCGCCCGGCAGATCCGGGTACGCCTCGACGCCCGGCCCGACCACTGGAAGCCCTGGCAGCATGGACGGCGGGTCGACGAATGGTCCATCCAGACGCAGGCCGGAACGGTCGTACCTGGCCCAGTAGATCTCGTGACGCCGAGCGTCCGAAGCGACAACAAACTCACCTTCGGGGCGCGACCACGCGCCTGGATGTGACCCTGCGTGCTGCAGCGCGATGATGTCCAGGCTGCAGACACCCACCACCGGCACCCCGATGGCCTGCCCTATGGTCTGGGCGGTGGCAATGCCGACACGCAATCCGGTGAATGGCCCCGGCCCGACACCAACCCCGATGCAGGTCAGATCGCCTACCCGAACCGCGGCCTGCGCCAGTACGTCACCCACGGTGACGGCAGCCAGCTCGACGTGGCTTCGGGTGTCACCCACCAATTGGCTGACGAGCACCTGACCGTCGCGGGCTAGACCGACGGCCACACGAGTGGACGTGTCGATGCCCAGCACCAGTTCATTCATCGAAGGCCTCCTCACGCCAGCGCCGACCGACTGGCATCAGGTAGACGTGACGAAGGTCTCCCGGCAGCCGTTCGATGTGCACCTCCAGCCGCTGGTCGCTCAACCCTTCAGCCAACCCGGCGCCCCATTCTATGTAAACCACCGAGTCCGCCAGAGCGGCATCGATGTCAATGTCCTCCAGTTCGGCCGCGCTGGCCAGCCGGTAGGCGTCGACGTGAACCAACCCTGGCCCGGCCGCAGACTCATGGACGCGCGCCAGCACAAAGGTTGGCGAGATGACCGGCCCGGCAACGCCCAGACCCTCGCCGATGCCCTGGGCCAGCACCGTCTTGCCAGCGCCCAGATCACCGGATGCGATCACCAGATCCCCCGCCCGCATGTGCTTTGCCAGCGATTGGCCAAGTGCCCGCATGTCGTCGGGGGTTGGCACATCGATCGGCACCGGCAAGTTGGCTGACATCATGAAGCCGTGAGGCACATCATGGTCGATCAGGAACCCTCGCGCCCGCCACCAGGCAACAATCTGAGGTAGCTCCATGCGGGCCAGCAAGCGTGCCCGTCGGATGCCCGAATCGGCCAACCCTCGCAGCGTGGTTCGCACCATTGTGTCGGCAACCCCGAGGTGGCGAAACTGCGGCAACACGCCAACACGTCGCAGAGTCGCGATGGTCTGGCCGCCTGCCGCCTCGTCCAGGCGCACCAACAAAGACCCGGCGATCTGGCTGTCCACCTCGCTGATGACGCCGAACCCCGGGCCGGCCAGTGCAGCGGAAACATCATCCAACGTGTCTGACAGCGCATCCGCCGGCGGGTCCAGCGGTTGACGGGCGGAAAAAGCCTGAAGTGTCACGTCGTGTATCGCCTGGGCGTCGTTCGGACAGGCCAAACGAACAGCGATTTGCGAGGTGCTCACCCGTCAAGCTTACCGGCACTAGAGTGGAGCGCATGAAAAGCACCGAGGCTTTGAAGGCCAAAACTGAGGCTTGGGCCGCCCAAGACCCAGACCAGCAGACGAAGGCCGACTTGATGGCGCTGTTGAAGGCCGCCGAGGGCGGCGATCGGGCAGCGTTGGCGGATCTTAAGGACTGCTTTTCAGGGCCTCTGACCTTTGGGACGGCGGGCCTTCGAGCCGCCTTGGGCCCCGGCCCGGCGCGCATGAACCGGGTCGTCGTAACGCAGGCCGCGGCCGGTTTTGCAGACTGGCTGCTCTCCGCCGGTGGCGTCAAGCCCGGCTCATCCGTCCTGATCGGGTACGACGCCCGGCACATGTCGGCCGAGTTTGCCCGCGACACCGCCGAAGTGATGGCTGCGGCGGGGCTCAAACCATTACTCACGCACGAACCAACCCCAACGCCGGTGATAGCTTTCGGCGTCGTACACCTTGGCTGCGCCGCCGGTGTGCAGGTGACGGCCAGCCACAACCCCGCCCAAGACAACGGTTATAAGGTGTACCTGGGGGACGGCTCGCAGATCATCCCGCCCGTCGATACCCAGATCGCCGCCAAAATCGCTAAGCGTGCCGCTCATCCTCTGGCAGACATCGCGCGGTCGACAAGCTACGACATGGTGGGCCGCGAGCTACTGGCGGCCTACGTCGCCCGCGTGGCGGGAGTCGTCGCCTCCACGCCCACCCGCGATGTAGTTTGGGCCTACACGGCCATGCACGGGGTGGGCGCCAAGGCCGTCCACAAGGTCGTCGACGCGGCCCGCTTCCCGGCACCGTTCATAGTTGAAGCCCAAGTGAACCCCGACCCGGACTTCCCGACCGTCCCCTTCCCCAACCCGGAGGAGCCCGGCGCGATGGATCTCGTCATCTCACTGGCGCAGGCGCGAGGCGCCGACATCGCCGTCGCCACAGACCCCGATGCTGACCGCTGCGCCGCCGCTGCGCCGATCGACGGTACATGGCGGCGCCTGACAGGCGACGAGCTGGGTGTCCTGCTGGGCGACTACACGATACGACGGGGCGTGCCGGGAACCTTCGCCGCGTCTGTCGTGTCGTCCACCCTGTTGGGGACGATGGCTCACGCAGCACAGCGACGTTTTGCCACCACGCTGACCGGCTTCAAGTGGATTGGACGGGTGCCGCACCTGGCATTCGGGTACGAAGAGGCGATTGGATACTGCTGCGACCCCGTCGCCGTGCGCGACAAGGACGGGATATCGGCCACGGCTTTGCTGCTTCGTCTAACGGCCGAACTCAAGGCCCAAGGCTCAACCATCGCCGACCGACTGGCCGAAATCGACAGGTCATTCGGCGTGCACGCCACCGCACAGCATTCCGTCCGGGTGGCCAAGCTGAGCCAGATCGGTGACATGATGCGGCGCCTGCGTGACGCCCCGCCGTCGCATTTGGCGAACGAAACCGTCCAGACCACCGATCTGTTGGTCGGCGGCAAACTGCCGCCCACAGACGCGGTGATGCTTTCCGGAAAGACGGTGCGCGTCATCGTGCGCCCCAGCGGCACGGAGCCCAAGCTCAAATGCTATCTGGAAGCCCGCCGCCCGGTCGAAGAGTCCAATCGCAACCTCGTCGCTTCCCGCGCGGTGGCGGCCCAGACCCTGGAACATCTGTGGGACGAGATCGCGGCCGTACTGAACCCACCACAGTAACGAAAACGCCCACCCCGAGAGGGAGTGGGCGCGTCCGAAAAGCGATCAGCGATCAGCGCTTAGCGCTTTGCGCAAAGCGTCTAGCGCTTTGAATACTGCGGAGCCTTGCGGGCCTTCTTCAAACCGGCCTTCTTGCGCTCTTTGGCGCGGGCGTCGCGTGTCAACAGGCCCGCCTTTTTGAGCGCGGGACGCGAGGCCTCGGTGTCGATCTCGTTGAGAGCCCGGGCGATGCCCAGACGAAGAGCACCGGCCTGGCCGGTGACCCCACCACCGGTGATGCGGGCGATGACATCGTACGACCCCACCACATCGGCGGTCACCAGCGGCTCGTTGACGGTTTGCTGGTGCAGCTTGTTGGGGAAGTAGTCCTCAAGCGAGCGGCCATTGATCGTGCACTTGCCGGTGCCGGGCACCAGACGGACGCGAGCGATGGCTTCCTTGCGACGACCGGTGCCACCACCAGCGGCAATCACGGCCGGACGCGTCGGTGCCACCTTGGGGGCCGCATTTGTGCCATCGGCGCGATAGGCGATCTCGCGATCGGCCTCGTCGATGAAAGACTCGACCTCGGCAGCCTCGAAATCCTCGACCTGCTCGTCCAACACTTCTTCAGTCACTTCAGTCACTGGGCCACCTGGGTTATCTCGTAGGGCTGTGGTTTCTGGGCGGTGTGCGGATGCTCGGGGCCGGCGTACACCTTCAGTTTGCCGATCTGCTGGCGGGCCAGCTTGTTCTTCGGCATCA
>WQYR01000027.1 GCA_009781145.1 Propionibacteriaceae bacterium
CGTCATTGACGCCATCGTACGCAGAAAGAACTCCATGGTTGACCAGTCACCAAGACCGGTTGGCAATTTGAATAGGTACAGCATCCCGCCGCCCGCCAAAGCGCTGGCCGCGACCACGGCAACACCAATGGCGAAGCCAAAGGGCACCATCGCGATCAGTTTTCCAAAAAGGACGCGACCTCGGTGCGGCTCGGCCAGAAATGTCGGCGTGATCGTCTGGTGGCGATATTCCGAACTCATCATCATGGCACCCAGCAGCGCGGGGAAGACGTAGCCGAAGGCTGGTCCCGTCGCGTAAACCATGCGGGCCAAATCGGCACCTGTTGGCATCGGCATCGCCTGGCCGGCGCCCATGTTCAACGAGTCGGCCGCGTGCGCTGCCCAGACAAGAGCCCCATCGACCAGCGCGATGTATCCGAACGCGATCAGCAACATGACCCACCAGACCTTGGTCGTCGTGATCTTGCGAAACTCAGTCAAAATGATCGCGTTCATGAAATCGCTCCCGCCGACTCGGTCATTTCGAAGAACATCTGCTCCAATGTCTTGTGATCGCTGCGGAGTTGGTGCAACTCGACGCCGGCGATGAACGCCGCGTGGCCGATGTCGGCAGCCGCCACGTTCTCGACTTCGAAGCCGTCTTGGGTGATGCTGTAACGCCAACTGTGGCCATCGGCCAGAGCGCGAAACGCCGACGATCTGACAGGCGTCACCAACGTGCGACTGCTCGCCAGAACACTCAACTGTTCAAGCGATGACGCGTGAACCAGCCTTCCTTTCGCAATAATCACCACGTCATCGACTGTTTGCTCCACCTCCGATAGCACATGGGAAGAGACCAACACCGCCGTTCCCTGATCGGCCTGATCGCGCAGCAGGGTTCTCATCCAGGCGATGCCCTCTGGGTCCAGCCCGTTGCTCGGCTCGTCCAGCAACAGCACCCTCGGCTTGCCCAGCAGCGTGACTGCCAGTTCGAGGCGTCCCCTCATGCCCAAAGAAAACTGTCCCACCGGCTTGTTCATCACGTTGCCGAGCCCGACCGAGTCCAGCGCCACGCGACACCGCGAGGTATTGACCCCCACCAGAGGCGCAATCGTCCGCAGATGGTCGAGGGCGCTGCGTCCGGGATAGAAACTGGACGCCTCCAACCCGGCGCCTATCAGGCGCATCGGGTGCCTGATTTCGGAGTACCGCTGGCCCTCGAACGTCACCGCGCCCGATGTGGGGTTGACAAGTTGCAGGGCAGCCCGCAACGTGGTGGTCTTGCCAGCTCCGTTCGGGCCGAGAAACCCGGTGATGCGACCAGGTTCGACCGTGAAGCTGAGATCGTCTACCGCCTTCAGGCGGCCAAACCGCTTTGTCAGGTGGGTTACCTCAACCCTCATTTCACCTCTCCTTGGTGGTTGACCGGGGGCGGCAGGTCTCCGCAGACCGCCGCCAGGCCGACATGGCCCCAGCATAGCATCAGGAGTCGGGGGGCGTACTCGCTCGCCCAGCTTCGGCTCCGGCCCGCAGGTACAAGACTTCACCCAAACGTCTCCTCCAGAACCAGCCCCAGCGTTTGGGTGCTGTATTACCCCGAAAAGGGCCCGATGTGGCCGCACGGCGTCACTATTTCGTCTTGAGCCACCCCAAACAGCACGTTTGGGTGCGGTTTCGTCGCGGCGCGTCCTAAGGGCGGCAGTTGAAGCTGCGCCAGCGACTGTTGATGGTTTTGGAGTCTGCACCCCCATTGATTGACGCCCGCCCGACAGAGGGCATCGTAATGTTCACACTCAGGTTCGCCCATGAACACAATAGGAACGGACGGCAACGCCTAGCGTGATCCGTAACTCCGCATTCCTCGGCATTATTGATGCCCGTCGCCGAGGATTGCGGCGGTCGCGCACCCAGATTCGCCAAATCCTTTTCCGTAACCACGGCAAAGCTCCTCGCTGGCCATCTTTTTGGGTCGATATTGCGCAATTGCGGAAAGGGGGTCGCCCCGGGAACGCGCACATCGGCACCAGCGACTTATCTTTGGACAGCTGTGCCTTCCACGCCCTAGGGCACCGCGTGCTCGCCCAACTTGATGGCGATGGTCGCTCAAATGTCGGATGTCCCATCTACAGTGAAAAGCGAAGAAGGGATGCTGACGCAATGAGTGAACATCAGGCCTATGTTGCATGTACCTGTTTTCGGGATGGGCTGGCATCCCCGCCGCCTGTCAAGCCGTCGCGGCTTGGGTACGACTGCTTCGGAAATGTGAAGCTCAGAAAAAGCGTGACTGGCGAGGATGACCCCGGGAAGCTCTGGGGGTGGCGACGCACACGAGCGTGTAATCACTTCTACATGCGCCTCGTCGAATGCATTTGGGACTCGCGTGATTGGGATGCAGGAATCGTGGGCGCCCTGACCGCCAATGGTTCCTACCCTAATCTGGTGGCGGTCCTCAAGGCTGGTGAGTCGTTCGGAGACGCAACGATACTGGCCACCCCAGACATCGCGGCGGTTGCTCTTAGCGAGCTAGAGGCTATGTCTGAAGAAAAACCCGGTGGAGTTGTACCGGTGATCCGCGACGCCGACGGGAATATTGTCAATCGCCTGGTCAACTATGAGCACCCTAGCGTAGTCATGCAGCCATACGTTCTGGATCCCATCGTCCAGTCCCTGAACGTTGAGTCTGGAAATGTACCCGACCATCTAGTTCAGGTGATAATCGATGGTTCTGAGTTTGTCGTCTCGTCGTGTCCCGATAACCAGGAACAGTTTCGGGCTCGGTCGTTGCGCCAGATGGTCGACCAGCGCGATCAGATACGGCTCGGCTACCGGATGCTAAGCTCGGTCACTCTCTCCACCCTGGATCGAGAAACATCGGTCACTGGCTACTGCTTGCCGGTTCGTTATGGGCAGTTCGACAGGTTGTCAGAGTTCACTCGCCGACGACAATACCCAAAGAAGCTCCGCCTTGGCCATTCTGAGATAAGGATGTGCGATCTGTGCTGGCCGCTCGGCCCATTGCGCGCTTTCCTTCAAGCATCGGTCCTGACGGGCAACCCACTTGTGGGGTACTACAACGGTCACAGCCTTGGCTTGTGACGGTTGACACCCGTCAACCAGGCAGATTGTTGGTTACGAAGTCGGCGGCTGACGGGTTGCCCGTCAATGCGGGGGTGTTTAGTGGACGGGCCCAGTAGCGCCACCACATCCAGCCCCAACCGATGCGCTGCCAGCCGTCCGTCGACGGCATTATCGTCAAGACGGTGCGGAAATGCTCCCACTGTCGGGTGTCCCGTTCGACACGGAAGTAGGCGGGGCCGAAGTCGACGCCGTGCCACCCGTACCGGCCAGCCCGGTTCAGCACCTCCATCTCGGTGAACGAGGTCAATGGCGCCAGCATCATGGACTCCTGGCCGACGTTGGCGTTGGTTTCGACGTCCTCGCCGTATTGCTGTTGTGCTGCCTGGCGAGACACCCCGAGGACGTCCCCGATCTGCCCCCATGTGCAGCCGGCGCGGCGGGCGGACGTGACCGCTGCGGAAAGCAACACCGCCGTCTCGGATCGCGCCGCGGCCGCTATCGAGATCAGCTCCAGGTGAGCCTGGGGGTCGGTGGCCAGCCTCTCAACCAGGCCGGGCCTCCCGTCAAGGATCGCGTGGGCAAGCCGATCCCAGCCCGTCACCTCGGATGCATTGTCCAAGCTCATGAGTCAAGCGTAGACAAGCAGGCAGGCAAATTCCATTGGTCGAGGCGGCAGCAGGTCACGCAGGTAGATGATTAGCTATCAGGTCGGCAGCCGTCGGATCTCCCGGGAGGACGGGCACATTCAAAGGACGGGCCCAGTACCGCCACCACATCCAGCCGCCACCGACTGGGCGCCACCCCTCGGATTCTGGCAACGCGGTTAAGACGGTGCGAGCATGTTCCCACTGCTGGGTGTCGCGCACCACTGTGAAAAACATGATGCCGTAGGCGCTCGCGTGCCAGCCGAACTTCCCGGCCCGATCCAGGACGGACATCTCGTTGAAGGCCGTCACCGGCGCCAAGATCATCGAATCGGACGGCCGCGATGCGGCAGGCTGCGGACCGCCGTATTGGGTCTGCGCGTCCTGCGCGGAGACACCTAGGTTTTCGCCGATCTGCTCCCACGTGCAGCCGGCGTGACGGGCTGAAGCGACGGCAGCGGTGACGAGACCGGATGTCTTGTTGTCATCAGCTACAGCCAGTTTGACGAGTTCCAGGTACGCCGACGGGTCGGTGTGCAGACGCTCGACAAGATCGGGACGGTCATCGAGGACGGGCCAGACGGGCTGGTCATGGGTAGATTCATCGTGTGGTTCAGAGGCGCTAGTAGTCATGTGTCAATGCTAGATTGACAAATCATTGTTGTCAACCATTGCTTGACGTCGGTTGATTATGGAGAAAGTCGTGACATGAGCGCCTTGCACCTTGTTGTCTGCCAACTCGGTATTCCCGCAGCCGGGATGGTGTGCTCTCGCTGATCTTCATGAGCGTGGAGGAGTACCTAGGTCGCAACGCAACGGCCTACTATGACATGCTGGCGGTGGTTGGCGGTGGGAAGTGGGCACCAGAACACAGTGCCACTGAATGGATACGGTTCATGTTGACCGCTCACTTGCGCCAAGCGCGTACCCACCGTCAGTGGATCAAGGACTACTCGCGACTCTGGATGGATCTGGTGAGATTCCTTGGCGGCAACGAGGAGCCGCGTCTGCTGCCTGCGCTGTTAGATGTCGCCATCGGCAGGAGGATCACCCGCGGCGGGTATATCGCTTTGCTCGCGCAAGACGGCGTCGAGGTGTCTGAGCAAAGCGCCGGGCGGGACTTGAAAACCCTCACCGAGCTTAAGTGGCTCATTCCGCACGGCCAAAAAGAGGACGCTTCTATACGGCCGGACCTGACATAGAGAGTATCTGGCACCGTATCCGCGCCGACCGGCCTGACCGGGACGACACTGATCCGTTCACCCATTAGAAGAGCACATCTCCCCAAGTGGTGCCCCGGCGAACAGCATGATAGTTAAGTCTTATCAATCCATCATCATGATAGTAAAATAACTATCTTTTGAGGTCGCCTTAGTGGTGTGGAACGTCGCCTCGGCACACGACCCGACGCCGGTGTTTCCCAGGCAAAGCGGCGGCCGTCTCTAGGTGAAAACTAGGATATTATCTTCTTAGAAAGGTATGCATCATGTTGATAGACACCGAGACCACGGTCACCATGACCGAAGCCAACCAGAACTTCTCCCGGGTCGCTCGTTTGGCATCAGAGCGAGGCCCGGTTGTGGTCATGCGCAACAACAAACCAAGCTACCTTGTGACAGATCTCACCCGAAGTGAGTACATCGACGACGATGAACTGGACCGGTTCGCCGACCGGTTCATTGATCAATATCGACCCGCTTTGGAGATACTCGCCGCATGAAGGCCATTTCCAAACGGCAGATACTCAGATTGCATGACAAGCTCATCATCCAGACCGGCGGTAGCGATGGACTGCGGGATGAGGGACTACTTGAGTCCGCATTGGCCGCACCGTTTGCCAGCTACGCCGGGCAGGAGTTGTACCCGTCACTTATTGAGAAAGCCGCACGACTGGTTTTCGGGTTGATATCGAACCACCCATTTGTCGACGGCAACAAACGTGTTGGTGTCACCGCCATGGCCGTGTTTCTGCACGGCAACGGCATTGAACTAGACATAACCAATGACGAACTTGCCGCGCTTGGGCTGTCACTGGCTGACGGCAAAATGACAACCCAGGACGTGACTGAATGGCTGCGTACCAGAGCTATTGAAGCCTGAAACTCTGTGAGGCGTATTGAACCTCACCCGCTGGTGACAACTGGCCAAACGGAGGGCTGATTTCGGCCGGACAACACCGGATGGCCAGTTGGCACCCGAAACACTGCGGGAAACGCGTGATAGTTGGCCACCCGTGCGTCCGTCCCCAAAAATCGGCCCACGAATGGCCAGTTACCACCGTCCCAACGTGGCCTTAGCTTGGCACGTTCTGAGAGTAGGTTGCGTCCACCAGCACGTCTGTTGACAACGGAGTTGTGTAGGTGATGGCGCCCGACGCCATCCAGACTTCCTGCATCTTGTTGAGCTGATCGGGCAGTGGAGCCAGGTTCGGCAGCCAGGTGTCGAAAGGCGCTGCTTTCAATGTGGCCACGTCCTGCTTCGTCGCCGCCGCGATGATCGCGAGGTTTGCGTCGCTGTTGACGGCGCCGTTTTGCAGATCCTGCGAACCTTTCGCCAAGGCGTTGAAGAACTTCTGGGCATATGGCGTCTTGGCGAACTGCCCGCCATAGATCACACCCGTACCCGAATAACCTTTCGGCGGTGTCGCAATCGAGTTGCCACCGTCATTCATCGCCGTGAACGAGAAGGGCGCGCCCAGGAGGGCAGCGTCGATACCGCCATTCTTCAGTGCTGTCGGCATGTCGGGGTTCGCCAGATTGACGATCTCGACGTCGTTCAGCGTCAACCCAGCCTGCTCCAGTGCCAAAGCTGTGATGTAGGCCCCAGTGCCGCCAGCCCCGCCGGCCGCCCCGATTTTCTTACCCTTCAATTGGTCGACGCTGGTGATCGGCGGCGCGGCCACCAGATGCGTGCCCGTGTTGTTCGGGTCGCCGGTCGAAACAGCCATCGACCCCACTACCTTGATATCCAAGCCCTGGCTGATGGCATTGAACATGCCCGCTGAGAACCCGGCCACAACAACGTCCAGTTTGCCGCTCGACGCCAGCGGAACGGCGTCCTGCCCGGAGGCGACGACCTGCAAGTTGAGCTTGATGCCCTCGTCCGCGAAATACCCGTTCGCATCAGCAATGTAGAGCGGCGCAAACATCGCCAAATTCATTATGCCGACATTGACGGTTTGAAGCTCGGCCGGAGCGGTCGACGTGGTGTCAGTGGCGCCAGACGGTGGTGTCGGTGCCGGCGTACCTGTCGAGCACCCGGCCAGTGATGCGGCGGCAATCGCGGCAACGATACCTGCTATCCATTTGGTTTTCATTTCGTCCTTTTCTTTGTCAAAGTGTTGGCTCGCCGCCAGGGCACAATTGCGCGTTCAAGCAATACGACCGCCCAGGTCAGCAGTGCACCGAGTAGTGACACCACAATCAACCCCACATACATCTGGGCGGGCTGAAACAGCAGCCACGAGTTCCAGATTAGAAACCCGAGGCCCTGATTGGATGCCACATACTCGACGGCAGTAATGACGATAACACCTGAACCGGCGGCAACTTGCAAACCCGTAAAAATGGACGGAACCGCCCCCGGCAACAGCACAAACCTGAATAATCTCCAGCCGGTCGCGCGGTAGGCGCGTGCGGCTTCCAGAATGCGATCGTCGATCTGCAGGACACCCGCAACCGTGTTGATTTGCAGAATGAAGAACACCGAGATGGCCACTGACAATATCTTCGGCGTCTCCGTCAATCCGAAAATCAGCAACAGCAACGGCAAAATTGCTATCTTCGGCAGTGCGTACAGGGCGGTGAACATTGGGCCAAGGGCCGCCCGCACCACCCGCGACACCCCCATCAATAGGCCGACGATGATGCCGGCGATCGAGCCCGTCACGAAACCGACCATCAGCCGAACCAATGTCGGCCACAGATTCGTCCACAACTGGCCTGACGTCACCATTTTGGCGCCCTCGGAGAGGATTCGTGTTGGGGGGCTGAACAGACGGGCGTCAATCCAGCCAAGACGGGCCGACACCTCCCAGAGCGCCAACAAACCGATTGGTGTGAATATCGAAAGCAGCACGTCGCGACGGGCCAAGCGGCGCGAACGGCTGTACTCGCGGGCGGACGCCGCGTCCAAAGCGCGCTGATGCGCCGAATGATCGTCGCTCATGAGAACCCCATCGAGAGCATCACTTCGTCGCGCAACGCATTCCAGATGTGTTGACGCAACTGGGCAAACTCGGGCGTGCCTTCCAGATCGGACGGCCTCGGACGCCCAAAGGGCACCTTGATGATTTCCTTCACTTTTCCGGGTCGCGCCGACATGACGATGACAACGTCGCCCAGCAGCAGCGCCTCCTCGATTTGATGCGTGACAAGTACCACCGTCTTTTGATCGGATTCCCACACATGCATCAACTGTTCCTGCATGAGCATGCGGGTCTGGGCGTCGAGAGCACCCAGCGGCTCATCCATCAACATGCTCGGCGACCCGGTAGCGAAAGCGCGGGCGATGGCGATGCGTTGACGCATGCCGCCAGATAACTGGTGCGGGTAGGCACCCTCGAACCCGTCCAGACCTATTTTGTCGATCCAGTCGTGGGCAGTTTTCAGCCGCTCGGACTTGCGCACACCTGCCATGCGCACCCCGAATGCGACGTTGTCGAGCACCGTGAACCAGGGAAAGACGCCATGTTCCTGGAACACAAAAGCCGAAGTCGGAACACCAGTGGCCGTCAAATTCGATGTGACAGTGCCCAGGGTGGCCGTCTCCAGTCCGCCAAGAATCCGCAGCAGCGTCGACTTTCCACAGCCCGACGGACCGACGATGCATGTGAACGACCCGCTGGCTAGTTCCAGCGACACATCATCGAGAGCGAGCACCTCACCGGTACGCCCGGCGAACATTTTTGAGACACCGTCAACCAGAAATGCGGCGCTGGATGAGGCTGACACTGTGTCCCACACTCAGACTTCGAGGGTCACCTCAACACCACCGAAAAGGGTCGATGCCAGGTTGTACAGAGCGCCGAAAACCGTGCCCAACAGCGTCAGGATGAAGACGTTGACGACGGCGATACCGGCGAAGAAACCGATAACACGCGTGTTGTTCAAGTACTGCCCCAACTGGAGGTTGGCGGCACCACCGGCGGCGGGATTGCCGAGCACCGAGTTGATCAGGTTTTGGGCACTATCGATCGCGCCGCTCAACAGCAGCAGATGCCAAAGGGCAAAACCACCGACGAACAGTATCAAACTGATGCTGAAGCCGAACAGGAACGACATCTTCAGCACGGCCAACAGATCAAGCTTCGTGATGCGCAGATGGGCCTGCTTGGCCGTCTGCTTCACCTTTCCAACCGGACGCTTGCCCGCGGCCGGCCTAGCGCCGGTCTTGCCGTGGTTTGGCTGGGCGGGCGGCATCGGGGCGCGTGCACCCTGCGCCGACGGCCTACCGCCAGAAGGTGGACGCACTGGCTGACCCGGTTGCGGACGCAGCGGCTGCCCGCCTTGACGCAGCGGAACAGGTCCCGGCGTCGGCGCTGTCGAACGCGCAGCACCAGGCACCTTGCCGATCTGCCCGGTTGAATCCTTGGCCCCCGCGCGCCCCGCCGCAGCAGGCTGGCCTGGCTGCATGCCCGGCCGAGTGACGGTCGGTGGGGGCATCGGTGTGCCCGCCATGGCTGGCTGACCGGATGTGCGTCGACGTGAATTACGCGGCGCAGTCGGGATATTCATTCAGTGCCTCCTCAGGGCGCAACGTCTTATTATCGCCCGATTCCGGTGTACGGTGCAATTCTACGTGCCATTTTGGACAGTTTCTTGATCGCCCGCTTGAGCTTCACTGGTGTCAGTTTCCGGGCTTGACGTCTCTGCCGGCTGATCGACAACCTCACCTGCAGGTGCGTCCGCGTCGGTTTCGTCACCGTCCTCCGACTCGGGGTTACGGGCAATCGCAATCACCTGGTCGCCGTTCTTCACGGCAACGAACTTGACGCCCATCGTGTCGCGTCCCCGCACAGGCACCTCAGCAACCGACGAACGCGTGATCTGCCCGGACGAGCGGATCGCCATCACGTTGTCGTCGGGTGTCACCACCAGCGCGCCGACCAGGACGCCCCGGTCGTCGTTCATCTTCATGGCCTTGATGCCCAAGCCGCCGCGGCCTTGGACGCGGTACTCGGCCACCGCCGAGCGCTTCGCGAAACCGCCGTCGGTGACAGTGAAGACGAACGTGGCGTCCTCATCCATGGCGGACGGGATGATCGCCATCGACAGTGTCTCGTCGTCCGAGCGGAACCGCATGCCTGTCACACCGGACGTCACCCTGCCCATTGGGCGCAGTTGCTCGTCGTCACAGGTGAAGCGGATCGCCTGGGCGTGACGCGAGATCAGCAGCACATCGTCATCTGCATTGACCAACTCGGCGCCGATCAACTCGTCCTGCTCGTCCGCGTCCCTGAAGTTGATGGCCAACAGGCCTGCCTGGCGTGGGCTGTCGTAGGCTCGCAGTTCCGTCTTCTTGACCAGCCCGTGCTTGGTGGCCAGCACCAGATACTGGGCGTCATCGTAGCTGCGGATGGTCAGCACCTGGGCGATCTGCTCGTCCGGCAGGAAGCTCAGAAGCCCGGCGACGTGGCCGCCCTTCGTGTCGCGACCGCCCTCCGGTAGCTGCCAGGCCTTGATGCGGTAGACGCGACCCATCGTGGTGAAGAACAGGATCCAATGGTGGTTCGTCGTGGTGAACAGGTGCGCCACCTCGTCGTCCTCACGTAGCCGGGCACCCTTGACGCCCTTGCCGCCGCGCCTCTGGGTGCGATACTCGCCGATCGGCGTCCGCTTGGCGTAGCCGCCCATGGTGACGGTGACGACCACCTCGGCGTCCTCGATGAAATCCTCCTCGGAGAAGTCATCCTCGGCCGCGATGATGCGGGTACGACGCTCGTCGCCGTACTTGTCGGTGATCTCCTGCAGCTCGTTCCCGACGATTGAGCGTTGCCTGTCTTCGCTGGCCAGAATGTCTTTGAGGTCGGCGATGACGACCTCCAGCTCGGCCAGACGGTCGATGATCTTCTGGCGCTCGAGGGCGGCCAGACGACGCAACTGCATGTCGAGAATGGCGGTGGCCTGGACGTCGTCGATTTCGAGCAGCTTCTTGAGCCCTTCGCGAGCCTCTTCCGTCGTGCGGCTGCGCCGGATCAGGGCGATCACCTCGTCCAGGGCGTCCAGCGCCTTGACCAGGCCGCGGTAGATGTGCGCCTGCTTCTCAGCCTCGGCCAACTGGAACTTGGTGCGTCGGAAGATCACCTCGATCTGGTGCTTCACCCAGAAAGAAATGAACTGGTCGAGCCGCAGAGTGCGCGGCACCCCGTCCACCAGGGCCAGCATGTTGCAGCCGAAGGTGTCTTGCAGGCCGGTGTGCTTGTACAGATTGTTCATGACGACGCGCGGCTGGGCGTCCCGCTTCAGGACGATGACGAGCCGCTGCCCAGTGCGGGCCGATGAGTCGTCGCGGATGTCCGAGATGCCCGTCAGCCTGCCGGAGTTGACCAGGTCGGCTATCTTGGTGGCCAGGTTGTCAGGGTTGCACATGTAAGGCAATTGCGTCACGACAAGGGACGTCTTGCCGTGGGCGTCCTCCTCCACGTCGATGACTGCCCGCATAATGACGGAGCCGCGGCCCGTCCGGTAGGCGTCCTCGATGCCTTTGCGGCCGACGATCAGCGCGCCCAGCGGGAAGTCCGGGCCTTTGATGCGGGCCATGCAGGCGTCAAGCAGCTCTTCCTGACTGGCCTGCGGGTTGGCGAGCGCCCATTGGACGGCTTCGTTGACCTCGCGCAGGTTGTGTGTCGGAATGTTCGTCGCCATGCCAACGGCGATGCCCGTCGACCCGTTGACAAGCAGATTCGGGAACCGCGCCGGAAGGACGACGGGCTCGGTCTCGCGGTTGTCGTAGTTGGGCTGGAAATCGACGGTGTCGGCGTCGATGTCGCGCACCATTTCCATCGCCAGCGGTGCCATCTTGCATTCGGTGTACCGCATGGCGGCAGCCGGGTCGTTGCCGGGCGAGCCGAAGTTGCCCTGGCCGGAGACGAGGGGCGCCCGCATCACCCAAGGCTGGGCCAGGCGGACGAGCGTGTCATAAATCGCCGAATCGCCGTGCGGGTGATACAAACCCATTACCTCGCCGACCACGCGCGAGCATTTGTTCCAACCCCGGTCGGGGCGGTAGCCGCCGTCATACATCGCGTAAAGCACACGACGATGGACGGGCTTGAGCCCGTCGCGGACATCCGGCAGCGCCCGGCCCACGATGACGCTCATCGCGTAGTCGAGGTAGCTGGACGACACCTCGTCCTGCAGATCAACTTGGGTGATCGTCCCGCCCTGGGCGTTGGCCGCCAAGACGCCTTCGCCGGTCTCGGCCGGGGTGTTGTCGTCAACTGGAGTTTCAGTCATACGTTTCTCTCGTATCGTGTTGCGCGGGCCAACAAAAGGCAGGGCAACCCTGTAAGTCTACCATCACAGTGGCCCCGGAACACGCGGATTTCGGTCCGATATCGACCTCAGACGGGCCAGACGGCCCTACAAGGCCCATTTGGGACGAGTGACTACATGAGTGGTATCCCTCTACACGCCGGTAAGCGTAGTGCCAGAGTTGACCACTTCAGCGCGACCGCCTTGATGACGATGGTTTCAGCGAAGCTTATTGCGCGACGACCGTGACGGTGGCCGTCCCCGAAAAGAACTTGTTAGAAGACTGCGGGTTAGGCCACGGGGTATCCCACGTCAGCACCACACTGCCAGCAGCAGTGTAGGTAATCGTGCCGTCGCCGTTAATCACAGCCGGACCAGACTGCACATCTACAACCATTTCGTGGCCAGCGGTCGTAACAATCGGCACAGACACAGTGCCGGGCATGACGGTTCCAAGGTCGACCTCCTGCGATGTGGCATAAAATTCACAACCGTACGGGAGACAGTCGCTGTGCTGCCAGTCTCCAAGCGGAGAAAGGTCGCTGATACGGTTCTCACTGAGATCAAGCCCCCAGAGATTCCTCAAACCAGCCAGAGCAGTGACATCACTGACTTGGTTGCCAACCATCCCCAGGGACGTAAGACTTGTCAACCCTGCCAGTGGGCTAACATCACTGACCTGATTGCGGTTCAACCTCAGGCTCTTCAGACTACCCAGGCCAGACAGAGGCGCTAGATCACTGATCTGGTTGTTGTCCAAGTATAGGTTGGACAGGTCTGTCAAACCCGCGAGCGGCCCCAGGTCGCTAACACCGCTGTTATCCAGATGCAAGGTGGTGAGACTCGTCAAACCCGACAATGGAGTCAGATCACTTACCCTGTGACCCGAAAGATTCAGGTCGGTTGTATTGGCAAGATATTGAGCGCCCTCAAGCGACACGACCCCGTTTCCGGGGCAGTTCACCTGCCCATGCAAAGAACCAAGCTGCGCACCCGTGATATCGGCGGACGCGTCCTGGTCAAGCAGACTGTTCAAACAGGCCTGGAACGCCTTGTCCGGCACCACATTCGCGGACGCTGGAGCCGGTGCGACACAACCACCAGCGCCAAACGCCAAAACCGCCGCAATCACCGGTGTCAGGCGGCGCAAGGACACGACCCGACCAAGGTGAGAAAAGCCCGCGTCAATGCTGTTTAACAAGGACATTGTTCACCAACCTTCCCTGATCCTCTCACAATCGTGGGCGGCGTGACAGTCGCGTTCCTCGACTTTGTCACGGTAGTCATCGATCGCTTTCTTGTATTGGTTGAGCACGGGGATTGTTGGGCGACTATCTACCCCAGCGTCGCCAATTAGGTTTTTTATCACCACCGCGAAGTCGTTCCACTCCTCAAAAGGGCCGTGTTCGGCATCAAAAAAGATATAACCCATACCACCCGGCCGGTACCATGCAAGTCTTGCATCGAGACTGGCAACCCTGCTGACCGACACCACCACACTGTTCAACTCTTCCACGATCTGGCCGATGATGTTCGCCACAGCAACCAACCCATCGAGGTCGCCGGACTGTACAGTGCTTAGCTGACCAGTAACAACTGCCTGAAGAAGCAATGGCTCGTTACCGGTGTCAGTGATGACCGACGCCAGTGACACATGAGTGACCATATGACTCGCGAGTGAAGAGATGTCGCATTCCCGGGCAAAAATACCTTGGTTGACGCTGGCTGTGGCACCATCCTCATTAGCCAAGGAGTTCAGTGACTTCTCAAACTTTTTGAGGAGTTCTTCCACTGAGCTGCAGTCGGCGGCGGCGTCCGACATGGTTATGTGGTCCTTGCTAAATTCATCGTCCACAGACCCCAGGTCGGCAAGAATGTTAAAGAGCGCACCGATCGGAGCTCCGACACCAGTTAGCGACAGAAGGTCGCCTGCCAGGGAAAGAAGCGCCACCAACTGGGCGAGGCTGATGGATGTGAACGGCTGCCAGCTATTGAACTTGTCAACGGCACCGTAGACCACGTCAGCCACATCCTGGCGGGCGCTATCCCATATGCCGCGCTCCGCCCTTAGTAAGGTATCAAGGAAGACCATGTAATCGTGCACAGCCTTGCAGAACGTAATCAACTGCCCGGCATGGTGTGGTGTGTAGTCATATTCGTCGCTGGGATCACCCGTGAGCACACGGCGAAGTGCTTGCACAAAGTCGCCACTCATGGGCATCGTACCAGGCAGTTGAACTCCGCTGGTGTCTGTGCGATTGAGGGTGTTTCTGATGTCCGCGACCCTTTGCACGATGAAGTTACCTGTCTCGTCTACCTTCAGCAGTTCTATGACGTTGTCCAGCGAGTTGATTGTCTCATCGAAGCCATTGGGCGCCGGCAACTCTGTCCAAGCGAGGGCGCCCCCCCTCCATGGGGCGCCTTCGACTATTTCGTGCACACACTCACGAAGGTAGGCAAACTGAGCGGTCTGATTGTATTCCTGCAGCGTCGATGGTTGCATCTCAGGATGTTCTGCCAAGGGCCCCAGATCATCAAAGAAGGATTCACCCCCTCCGTTCCCAGAAGCGTCGGGGCACGCGACCCTCATCCTAAAGGGTGGCGAAGTCGAAGTGTCACAAAACCTGTAGAACCCGTCCTCGACCTGAATTGGAACAGCCCACGGAAACCGCTCCCTCATATGAGCGTCGATGGCGGCTCTGGTCAGATTGTTGACATAATCTGCCAAATCAGCGTAGCTAGCCACATCAGCATCCTTTCATATTCTCGCCAGACGCGCTACCGCGTCAGCCTCGATATCCTGAACATCCTCGACACGGCGTAGCAACCAATCATGTGCCTGATCAAGCACCGCAACAAGAACCCGCATGTGAGCCATCCAGCCGGATGAGGTGATCCGGAACGCCTCAGTGGTAAGCCCAGATGTCGTCGAACACATCTGATTCCACTGTCCCTGCAACATATCGAGGGCATACCCCATTGCGTCAGCCTGTTTCGCCAGGTCGTCGGCTAAGTCGCGCAGTGCCTCATAATCAGTCGTCACTGTGTTACCTGATGCGCTTTGGTTCACGTCATACATGAACTGTCCTCCGTATCCTGTGGAGCCTTCCTGACATTCGACGCCGTTCACACAGCTCATACCTTGACCGGTGGAAACCTTAGTTTGCCTAACCTATGGTCGAACCAACGCAGCCGACAAGAATCCCTTAGCGGACGACGATAGCACAGCGTGCGCCACAGCTCCTCACGAAATCATCTTGTGAGATCCCGGGCGTGAAACGTGTTTGTGATACGCAGCATTAGACCCCCAGTTGGATAATCGAGATGACGTGTACGCCTCAAACCTTGTGTAGGTTGGCCCGTTGGCGTCGATGACTGTGAGGAATCATGGCTGCGTGGTCATGCGACTGACTGACGCGCCCATGGCGTTGGCCGCCAAGACGCCTTCGCCGGTCTCGGCTGGGGTGTTGTCATCCTGCGCGAAGTCGCAGGATCTGGCCAGATACTGCGATTCCGCTTCGCTCCACGCAGCATGACGGAAGCACGTTTCAATATTCATCAGATGTCCAGGAACCTGACGTCTTTGGCGTTGCGCTGGATGAACTTGCGACGATCCTCCACGCCTTCGCCCATTAGCAGGGTGAAGATCTGGTCGGCGGCGGCGGCGTCGTCCAGCGTCACCTGAAGTAGGCGGCGCCCGGCGGGGTTCATCGTCGTCTCCCAAAGGTCGGCGGCGTCCATCTCACCCAGGCCCTTGTAGCGCTGGATGGGGTTTACCTGCGGCAGTTTCTTGCCGGCCGCCAGGCCCTCGTCACGCATCCGGTCGCGCTGCTCGTCGGTGTAGGCCAGCTCGTGGGGGCTGTTCGTCCAGCGCAGGCGGAACAGGGGCGGTTGCGCCAGGTAGATATGGCCCGCGTCAATCAGTGGTTTCATGAACCGGAACAGCAGAGTCAACAGCAGCGTGCGGATGTGGCTGCCGTCGACGTCCGCGTCCGCCATAAGGACGATCTTGTGGTAACGCAGCTTGTTGATGTCGAAATCGTCCGCGTTCTCGAACTGGTCGGACGCCACACCGGTGCCGAGTGCGCTGATGATGGCCTCGACCTCTTTGTTGGCGTAGATGCGGTCCATCGTCGCCTTTTCGATGTTCAAGATCTTGCCGCGCAACGGCAGGATGGCCTGCGTCCTGGGGTCACGCCCGCCCTTAGCGGAACCGCCGGCCGAGTCGCCCTCGACCAGGAAAATCTCGCATTCCTCGGGACTGGTGGACGAGCAGTCGGCCAGCTTGCCGGGCAGGCCGCCGCCACCGAGGAGGCCCTTGCGGTTGCGGGCCGCCTCGCGCGCCTTGCGGGCCGCCACCCGGGCGGACGCCGCCGCCAGAGCTTTGGCGACGATGCGCTTGCCGTCTGACGGGTTGCGCTCCATCCAGTCACCAAGACGGTCGTTGACCACCTTTTGGACGAAGCCGCGCGCCTCGGTGTTGCCGAGTTTCGTCTTCGTCTGGCCCTCGAACTGCGGTTCGGCCAGCTTGATCGAAACAATCGCCGTCAAGCCCTCGCGGATGTCCTCGTTAGCGACGCGATCCTCGCGCTTCTTGATCATGCCCCAGTTCTCGCCCCAACGGTTGATAGTGTTGGTCAGCGCGGCGCGGAAACCTTCTTCGTGGGTGCCGCCCTCTTGTGTGTTGATCGTGTTGGCGAACGTGTGCAGGCTGGAGGCATACCCCAGGTTCCACTGCATGGCGATCTCCACGCCCATCGCGGCCTCGGAGTTGTGGGCCTCGACGTCAATGACCGGGCTAAGCGTTTCGCGCGAACCCGTCAGGAAGCGGACGTAATCGACCAAGCCATCTTGGTAGCAGAACGTATCGGAGATCTGGTCGCCGTTTTCATCAACGTGGCCAGGGCGCTCGTCCGTGATCTTGATCTTCAGGCCCTTGTTAAGGAACGCGTACTCGCGGAACCTGGTCGCCAGCGTCTCGTAGCTGAAGTTCGTCGTCTCGAAAATGTCGGAACTCGGGAAGAAGGTGATGGTCGAGCCGGTGGCGTCGGTGGCCTCAAGTTGCTCAACGTCGCCGTCCGGGGTTCCCAGCGTGAACGTCTGACGCCAGTGGTAACCGTCGCGGTAAATGTCGGCGATGAACGTCGAACTCAGCGCGTTGACCACTGACGAGCCGACACCGTGCAGGCCGCCCGACACCTTGTAGCCGCCGTTGCCGAACTTGCCGCCGGCGTGCAGGACGGTCAGCACGACGGTCAGGGACGAGATGTGCTCGGTGGGGTGCTCTTTGACGGGGATGCCGCGGGCGTTGTCGATGACGCGGCA
>WQYR01000028.1 GCA_009781145.1 Propionibacteriaceae bacterium
GCACCTTGGCCCGCCACTCCAGATGGTCGGCCTCCTCCAGCCATTTGGCCTGCTGCATGGTCATGGACGCGCTGACCATGGCGAACGCCTCATAGGTGGCGAACATGCCGTGACGCCCGGTCAAGGTGTAGCCGTCCAGCCAGCCGTGGCAGTTGTGTTCGCTGAGCACCTCCATGACGCGTCCCTGCTTGCCGATCTGGACGTCGATGGCGTCCGTCGGCTCCATGAAGGTGCGATCGGACACCTCGAACACGGCGCCCAAGCGATTCGAGTTCGTCTCGTCGGGGCAGAACAAACGGAATATGCCCGGATTGGCCGTGTAGATGTCGCGCATGTACTCCCCCAACTGACGAGTCGATTCGAGGCGAGCGGTCCCCCGTGTCGCCGGGGTCACCTGGACGCCGTAGTCGCGGTAGTCGGGCAAGTTGAGATCCTGCGTCAAAAGGCCGCCGTTGGCGTGCGGGCTGGCGCTCATCCGCTTCTCACCCGTGGGGTTGTTGGATCGCACCAGGTCGCTGGGCGAACCGTCCGACTTGAACAGCTCGTCAACGCGGTAGCTTCGCATCCACTGTTCCAGCATCGCCAGGTGGGCCGGGTTCTCCTTGACGCCTGCCAGCGGTACCTGGTGGGCTCGCCAGGTACCCTCGACGACCTCGCCGTCAACCAGCTTGGGACCCGTCCAGCCTTTCGGGCTGCGCAGGATGATCATCGGCCAGGCCGGCATCTCGCCGTCCCAGCCATTGCCCTCACGGGCGGCCTCCTGAATGTCGTGGATGCGCTCCCAGGCATATGCCAAGGTGTTGGCGAAGCGCTCGTGCATCCAGGGCAGGTCTTCGCCCTCGACCCAAAGCACTTCATAGCCGTGACCCTCGAACAACTCTTGCAGGGCCGCCGGATCCTTGCGAGCCAGCACTGTCGGGCCGGAAATCTTGGCGCCGTTGAGATGTAGGATCGGCAGCACCGCCCCGTCGTGGCGCGGGTTCAGGAACGATATGCCCTTCCAACCGCCCTCCAGCGGGCCGGTTTCGGCTTCACCGTCGCCAACCACAGCCACCACCAGCAGGTCGGGGTTGTCGAAAGCCGCCCCAAAGGCGTGGCTGAGTGCGTAACCCAATTCGCCACCCTCGTGGATGGACCCGGGCGTGGTCACGGAAGCATGGGACGGAATACCACCCGGTGACGAGAAACGACGGAACATGGCCCGCAGGCCTTCCTCGTCCAGGGTGATCTGCGGAAAGACGTCAGAGTAGTAGCCGTCCAGGTAGGACGCCGCCACCAGGGCCGGCCCGCCGTGACCTGGCCCAGCGACGTAGAGGCACTCCTGGCCGGTCTCCCGGATCAGCCGGTTGAGGTGGGCATAGATGAAGCCCAACCCAGCCGATGTTCCCCAATGCCCCAGCAGGCGCGGCTTGATATCCTCGGCGGTCAGGGCGCGGCGCAGCAGTGGGTTGTCTTGCAGGTAGATCTGCCCGACCGTCAGGTAGTTGCAGGCGCGCCACCAGGCGTCGACCTTGTCGAGTTCAGGCTTTGTCAGCGGTGGGATGGAATAAGTCATGCTTCAACGCTAGCAGGGCCGGCTCCATCAGGCTCCGGTGGCACTGGGGTCGAGGTGTGTTAGACCTTCAGCGTGGCGTCCAGCGTGACCGGAATGCCCGTCAACGCCCTCGAAACTGGGCAGTTGACCTTGGCGTCCTCGGCGAACTTGGCGAACTGGTCAGCATCGATATCCGGTACCACCGCCACTACCGTGATGTGGCTTCCCGTGAGGCCGCTGCGCGGATCGAAACCGACCTCCACCGTGGTGTCGATGGTCTCGGGCGGTGTGCCATTGCCGGCGAGCCCGTTCGACAGCGCCATCGAATAGCATGTGGCGTGAGCCGCCGCGATGAGCTCCTCGGGGTTCGTTGCACCATCGACGTGCTCGGCGCGAGCGGCCCAGCCGATCGGGAATGTCGCCACACCCGACGTGGCCAACTCAACCGTGCCGACACCGCTAAGCAGTGGACCTTCCCAATGGGCCTGTGCCTGATTCTTTGTCATTGTTTCCTCCTGGGGTGATTTGCCGCGCAACGGCGCGTCCAGGTTCTACTCTAGACGAAGACTCTGGTCACCCGATCACGAGCACCCGCTGGTCGAGCCACAACCCTCACAGACGAAACACGAACCGGACGGGCGCATCTTGGTGCCACAAGTCATGCACAGTGGGGCATCCACCTCATGGCCCGTCATCGCCTCCATCAGTTCAGCCGATGTGTGCGCGTCGCTGGCCGTGATGGTGTTCAGTCGCGACACAACCGGGCTCGGCGCAGCGATCAGCGGCGGCTGGTTCGCGCCGGCGCCATCGACCTGCAAAGAATCACCGGCATCGTTTTTCAACAGCTCGGCCTCGGGCATGGCGGCCTCGTCTTCCTCCGAGAGGTAGCTGCCCGTCTCAACGTAACGGGCCCGTTCGGCCGCCGTGTAGACGCCCAGCTCGGCCCGCTCGTCGAAGGTGAGGTAGTCCAGCGCCAGGCGGCGGAAAATGTAGTCGGTGATCGACTGGGCGATGCGAATGTCCGGATCATCTGTCATGCCGGCGGGCTCGAACTTCAAGTTGGTGAACTTCTGGACGAAGCTCTCCAGCGGCACACCGTATTGCAAAGCGATTGAGATGGCAATCGAAAAGGCGTCCATGACGCCTGCCAACGTTGACCCTTGCTTGCCAAGCTTCAGGAAGACCTCGCCCAACCGTCCGTCGTCGTAGGCACCGGCCGTCATGTAACCCTCGGCACCACCGACGGAGAACCGTGTGGTGCGGCTCATGCGCGACTTCGGCAGGCGCTTGCGATATGCCCGATGCTCTGCTGGCACGGAAGAGGCCGGCATCGCGACGGCGTCTGGGGCTTTTTCAACCACATTCAGAGGCTGTGCGGCCTTGCAATTGTCGCGATAGACGGCCAGTGCCTTGAGACCAAGCCTCCAGCCCTCCATGTACACGTCCGCGATCTCTTCGACGGTGGCCTGTTCCGGCAGGTTAACTGTCTTGGAAATGGCACCCGAGATAAACGGTTGCACCGCCGCCATCATGCGCACATGGCCCATCGGCGCAATCGACCGCAGGCCCATCGCGGTGTCAAACACCGCATAATGCTCAGGTGTCATTCCTGGCGCACCGACCACGTTGCCATTGGTTTGCACGTAGTCGACGATGCGCGTCACGTCATCGTTCCCATAGCCAAGCGTACGCAGCGCCCGCGGCACCGTTTGGTTGACAATCTGCATGGACGAGCCGCCGACCAGCTTTTTGAACTTGACCAGCGAGAAGTCCGGCTCAATGCCAGTGGTATCGCAATCCATCATGAAGCCGATGGTGCCGGTTGGCGCCAACACCGACGCCTGGGCGTTGCGGAACCCTAGGTGGGCTCCCAGTTCGACCACGTCTTGCCAGGCCTTGGATGCTGCCTGCTTGACTTCGGAATCGACCGTAGACAGCGTCGGTATGGTCGAGTTGGCTGCAGCGTGCTTGCGCATGACGGCCTGGTGCGGTTCGGCATTGGCCGCATAGCCGGCGTAAGGCCCCACGATGCCAGCCAGCTCAGCGCTGCGGCGGTATGCCACGCCCGTCATCAGGCTTGTGATCGAGGCTGCCAGCGAGCGCCCGCCGTCCGAGTCATATCCCAAGGCGGACGCCATCAGCAGGGCGCCGAGGTTGGCGTAGCCGATGCCCAACTGGCGGAAATCTCTGGTTGTTTCGCCAATCGCCGCTGTCGGGAAATCTGCGAAGCAGATGGAGATGTCCATCGCCGTGATGATCAGTTCGACGGCCTTTGTGAACCGTTTCACGTCGAAACTGTTGTCGTCCTTCAAGAACTTCAACAAGTTCAGGCTGGCCAGGTTGCACGACGAATTGTCAAGGCTCATGTATTCCGAGCAGGGGTTGGACGCGTTGATGCGCCCCGAGTTGGGGTCTGTGTGCCAGGCGTTGATGGTGTCGTCGTATTGCAGGCCTGGGTCGGCGCACTCCCAAGCGGCCTGGGCAATCTCGTCGAACAGGTGCCGGGCGTCCACCGTTTCGATGACACGCCCGTCCACACGCGCCAGCAAGTCGAAAGACTCACCCTGTTCGACCGCGCGCATGAACTTGTCGGACACGCGCACTGAGTTGTTGGCGTTTTGGTACTGCACGGACGTGATGTCCTTGCCGCCGATCTCCATGTCGAAGCCGGCGTCGCGCAGCACCCGGACTTTCCTCTCTTCGGCTGCCTTGACCTGGATGAACTCTTCGATGTCTGGGTGGTCGATGTCGAGGACCACCATCTTGGCGGCCCGCCGGGTGGCTCCACCCGACTTGATGGTGCCGGCCGATGCGTCGGCGCCGCGCATGAAACTGACCGGCCCGGACGCTGTGCCCCCGGACGACCGCAGCAGTTCTTTCGAGGCGCGGATGCGCGACAAGTTGAGCCCGGCGCCAGAGCCGCCTTTGAAGATCATGCCTTCTTCGTGGTACCAGTTGAGGATCGACTCCATCGAATCGTCAACTGACAAGATGAAACAGGCACTGACCTGCTGCGGGCTGTCGGTGCCGACGTTAAACCACACCGGTGAATTGAAGCTGAAGTACTGGTGTACCAGCAGCCAGGTCAGTTCCTCACCGAAAACCACCGCGTCATCGTGCGTCGCAAAGTACCCCTCGCGCTCGCCCACCGTGGCATAGACGCCAACGACCCTGTCGATCAACTGGCGCAGGCTTGACTCGCGTTCTGGCGAGCCCATTGCGCCGCGGAAGTATTTCGTTGTGACGATGGTCGACGCGTTCACCGACCAAAAGTCGGGGAACTCGACATCCAACTGCTCAAACACCACCTCGCCCGTCTTCCAGTTCTTCTGCACCACATCACGCGACTGCCAGGTGAGCTGATCGTAGGGGTGCACACCTGCGGTGGTGAACACCCGTTTGACGGTCAGACCCTGGGGACGGGACGGCGTCGGCGGTGCGATTGGGTCAATGGTTAACTGTGCCACGACAGTGCCTTTCATATGGATATGGCGGTGAAATTTCAAGCTTTACGCAGATGCTGAATTTCTGCTTCGAAGTCTTCCAAGGTTTGCCAGTGTTTGTAGACGCTGGCAAACCGCAAGTAGGCGATCGGATCCAGCTCGCCGAGTGGGCCGAGTATGGCAACACCGACGTCGTCGCTGGGCACTTCGCAACTGCCAGTGGCGCGCAGTGCCTCTTCGACTTGTTGGCCAAGCCTGGCCAGATCGGCGTCGGATACGGGTCGCCCTTTGCACGCGCTCCGCACGCCCTCGACAACCTTCAGCCGGTCGAAGGGCTCTATCACACCGCTGTGCTTGACAACGTTTAGCTGCACCTGCTCGATGGTGGTGAACCGTCGCTCGCACTCCGGGCAAAGGCGCCGGCGGCGAATTGACAAGCCGTCATCGGCAACGCGCGAATCAAGAACGCGCGAGTCCGTGTAACGGCAAAACGGGCAGAACATACGACCTCCAAGTGGCTATCAGGGCGTCAAAGACCGGTCCACAAGGACTATCGCTCTACGTCAATGATCTGGACAACCACAACCTGTGGATAAACCACACTGTTGTGACTACTAGATGTAGTTAGGTTACTCAGTTGACCGCACCAAAGCAATCACCGGTTGGTCAACATTCGCCTCTCGGCGTGTCGCGCCTCGTGTCAGCTCAACGCCGCGAGCTGATACACCGGAAAAATGCTGTCGAGGACCGTCCAGATCAACACCGTCAAGCCACCCAGGTAGACGATTCCGAAAACGGTGCGGCCAGCCCGCCGCCACAGCTCCAGCGCCCCAACCCGCCTTTGCGATCGCGCCATTGCCACCTGACATGCGGACACCGGACGCATTGGGCGGCGTCGCCCTGCGCGGTAGTGGCTGGCGACGCGGGCGACCTCACCAATTGACGTATCGACGGCGACTCTCTCGACCAAAACTGCAGTCATCTCATTCTCCTTGCGCTCGAACATTCGTTCGATAGGTAACGCTATAGCACGCCACTGACAAAAACAAACGCCTGTTCGACGATCGGGGCAGTTTTCTGCGACACGCTCGAACAAATGTTTGATGGTGAGTATGAATTGACGTAGGCTGAATGGCATGGATACACCACCGATTGACTTGGCAAAGGCTCGGGCCACTCGTAGCCCCAAGCTGGCGGCCGTCCCAGCCACGGGCGGCACCGTCACCGAACTGCCCGATGGAGCCCCAGGGCCGGACGGCTTGACACCGCGTCAGCGCCGCATTCTTGAGGTCATCACCGCCGCCATCGACGACCACGGGTACCCGCCCAGCGTCCGCGAGATGGGCCTGGCCGTTGGGCTGAACAGCTCGTCCAGTGTGGCCCACCAGCTCAAGGTGCTTGAGGCGAAGGGCTTCCTGACACGCGACCCGAACCGTCCCCGTGCTATCGAGGTACACCGCGACTCGGCGTCCCTCAACGATGACAATTTCGTTGAAGTGCCACTACTGGGACGCATCGCCGCCGGGCAGCCGATCCTGGCAGAAGAACACGTCGAGGCCACCTACACGCTGCCGCGTCAACTGGTTGGCAAGGGCGACGTGTTCGCCCTGACTGTGCACGGAGACTCCATGATCGACGCGGCTATCGCCGATGGCGACATGGTGATCGTGCGCGCGCAGCAAACCGCCGAAAACGGTGAGATCGTGGCCGCCTTACTGGGCGAGGAGGCCACCGTCAAGACGCTGCGACGCGCGGCCGACCACATTTGGCTGATGCCCCACAACCCGGCGTATTCGCCCATTGAGGGCGACAATGCGACCATCATGGGCAAAGTCGTCGCCGTAGTGCGAAAGCTCTAATCGCCGCCATTTTGGGCACCTCGCCGCGTTGTCTTCAGTCACGATAGACCCGCTATCGCTTCCCCCTTCGCCTTGCGACGCATCCCAAATATCGACGATTAGCCCAACCACCAGCCCAGGGCGATGGCGATCAGGATGGCCGGCAGCATGTTGGCCACACGCAGCTTCTTGATTCCTGTCAAGTCGAAGCCGATTGCCAGCATCATCATGCCACCCACCAGATCGATGGACGCCAGGATCGGTGGAGTGAAGAACGAACCCAGGCTCATGCTGAGCAATGCCACGCCACCCTCCAGGATAAGAATCGGCAGAGCCGAGAAACCCACGCCGATGCCCAGCGCGCAGGCCAGCGGGATGGCTGCGATGCCGTCCATCAGAGCCTTGAGATACAAGATCGACGAGTCCCCCAATCCTGCCTGGATCGACCCGAGGATCGCCATTGCACCCACGCAGAACAACACCGACGCCGACATGAACCCCTCAACGAAGGTGCGCGACCGATCCGGGCTGGCGTTGTCACCGTCCTCCACGCCTTCAACTTCGGCCTGGGCCGGCAAGCGGCTTTCCAGCCACGCCGCCAGGTTGGCCAGTCGTTGTTCAATGCGCAGCGCCTCACCAATGATCGCACCGAGCACCAGCGAAATCACGGGTATCAGCAGGACGAATGACGTCACCGGCTTCAGGTCGTTGTAGCCACCGATGATCATCACCACGGCAATGCCAAAGGTACACAGGCCCATCGCCCAAAAGGCTATCTGCCGGAACCTCTCTGGAATCACCTTGCCGAACAGCAATCCGATGATAGTGCCGACAATGATCGTGCCGACATTGGCTACGACTCCTGGCATGGGTACCAGTCTATGGGGTTTCGTCGGCCGTCTCGGCCAGCCGTCGCAGGGCTGAGACTGCCACCTCGCGATCTGTCGTCGGCCAGAAGTCGGGCATGGATGCCCGCAGGAAGCTGCCGTAGCGGGCCGTCACCAACCGCGGGTCAAGGATCGCAACGACACCCCGGTCGCTGGCTCGCCGGATGAGACGGCCCGAGCCCTGGGCCAGCAGCAGACCGGCCTGGGTGGCTGCCACCGCCATGAACCCGTTGCCGCCTGACGCGGCCACTGCGGCCTGTCTGGCCTGCATCAGCGGGTCGTCTGGGCGCGGGAACGGTATCTTGTCGATCAGCACCAGCAGGCAGGTCTCCCCCGGTATGTCAACACCCTGCCATAACGACAGCGTGCCGAACAGGCATGTGGTTGGCTCTTCGATGAACTGGCGCGTCAGCTCGGGCAACTGTGCGTCACCTTGGCACAGCACCGTGATGCCCGGCACTTCGCGGCGCACATAGGCTGCCGCCGCCTCAGCGTTGCGCTGCGAGGCGAACAAGCCTAGGGTGCGGCCGCCGGCTGCCCACACCAATTCCGCCACCTCGCTCAACTGCTCGTCACCAATGCCGTCCCGCCCCGGTTTGGGCAGGTCGCGCGCTACATAGCAGATGCCTTGCGCGCGGTAGTCGAAGGGCGAGCCCACATCGAGGCCCTGCCACGGCAATTCCTGGTCGTCGGCGCGAAACCCGATGCGCTCGGCCAGCGGGTCGAAGCTGCCGCCGACAGTCAGCGTCGCCGACGTCAGGACGGCCGCCGCGTCAGCGAAGACCCGCTCGCGCAAAAGCGTGACCACGTCCAGTGGCGCCACCACCATCTGGCGCCCGAATCGCTCCCGCTCCGACAGCCAGACAACGTCATCGACATCCAAACTGGCCATGCGATCGGCGATATCGAAGATCTCCTGCACGCCTGCCTGCGTTTGGGCGCGTTCCAGGTCGTCACCCCCGCCTTTCAGCGACGCCACGGCCTCGCGGGCGGCCGCTGCGACAATTCTCAGGGCGTCAATGACGGGCGCAGCGTTGTCGGTCAGACGCCCGACCTCAGACTCGTCCAGGCCCTGCTCCAGGGCGTCTGCGGCGTCAAGCAGGGTGACGCCGCGCTCATCGTCCAGGTAGGGCAACGCCCGCCTGGCGATGCGCTCAACCATCTGTGGGCTGAGTTCCTGGCTGGCCGCGCCTGTGACCCGGTCCACCAACTCGTGTGCCTCATCGATGACGACGGCGCCGTGCTCTGGCAGCACGGAATGGCCCTGCATTGCGTCAACTGCCAGGAGAGCGTGATTGGTGACCACAAGGTCGGCCTCGAACGCTCGTCGGCGGGACTCCTCGACGAAGCACTCGCCCACGTACGGGCACTTTTGACCGCCAACGCATTCCCTAGCACCCACCGCTACCTGAGACCAGGCTTTGGGTGAATGACGCGGCGCGTCATCTCGATCGGCCAGACCACCACTGGCAGCCTGTTCGTCGACCCACTCGCGCAACGCCACCACCTCGGCACCGAGCACCGACTCTGCGCTAGCGCCAGACTTCCGCAACTGTTTTGCGATCTCTACGCCGTCCAACAAGGATTCCTGCTCCAGGCCGACGCCGTCACGCACCCGCAGCAGGCAGGCGTAGTTTGCGCGTCCTTTGACGACGGCGACCACCGGGCGACGCCCCATCACAGACTCAACGGCATCAAGGGCTACGGGAATGTCTTTGGTTGCCAATTGGGTCTGTAGCGCCAATGTGGCGGTCGCGACCACCAGACGCTGGCCCGTTGTGATGGACCAAACCAACCCAGGTGCCAGGTATCCGAAGGACTTTCCGGTGCCGGTGCCTGCCTGCACCAGCAGATTGCTGCCGTCGTCCATGGCTTGGCCCACAGCCTGGGCCATATCGATCTGCCCGGTGCGGGTTTCTCCGCCGACCGCTGCGACCGCAGCGTCGAGTACTTGGCGGACGAGGTTTGTCACGGATTGACGAGCTTGCCCAAGATGGTGAAGCCCTGGGCGGTCAATCCTGCCTCCAGATCGTCGGTGTTCGTGGTGTTGACACCGATCAGGACGGTCGATTTCGGCTCGCCCCGGTACACCGCGATGTGACCGATGTTGGCCCGATGTGCCGCGATGATCTCGCCGACTTTCGCCAGCACACCCGGCTCGTCAGTTGCCTCGAGCGTCAGTCGGGTGCCGCGCTCGCGGAAGCCCATCAGCTCAACGAAAGCGTCGAAGATGGCGCTCTCAGTGATGACGCCAACGAGTTCGTCGCCGTCGACGACCGGCAGCATCTCGATCTTGTTGTCTCGCATGAGCACGGCGGCCTCTTCCAGCAAGGCGCCCGGGGCGATCGTGATCGGCGGATGGGTCATCACCTTCGCCACCTTCAGCTTGCTGATCAGGTAGGTGATCTCTGACGCGCTCAATGAGGTGGCTGCTGACGGCGATGCCGCCGCGATGTCACCCTTCGACACCACGCCGACCACCCGGCCGTCGGATACGACCGGCAAATGCCGCACATTGTGCTGTTTCATGATGGCCGCAGCTTCGGGCACACTGTCGTCTGGGGTGACGGTGAACGGGTTGGCGGTCATTCGGGTTGAAACAAACATGGTTTTCTCCTTTGAACCTATCCTCCCAGATAAGCCTTCTTGATGTCTTCTGTCTTCATTAGCTCGGCTGCGTCGCCAGAAATGACGATACGCCCTGTTTCCATGACATAGGCCCGTTTGGCCACCTGGAGGGCTTTGTTTGCGTTCTGCTCGACCAACAGGATGGTTGTGCCGTCCTTGTTGATCTGCGCGATGATCTCGAAGATCTCTTGCACCAGAAGCGGCGCCAAGCCCATCGACGGCTCATCCATCAGCAGGATGCGGGGCTTGGCCATCATCGCGCGACCCATCGCCAGCATTTGCTGTTCGCCGCCCGACAGCGTGCCACCGAGTTGCTTGCGTCGATCGGCGAGCACCGGGAAACGCTCGAAAACGCCGTTTAGGTCCTTTGACAGGTCGCCGCCTCGCCGCCGGTAGGCCCCCAACTCGAGGTTTTCCATCACGGTCATGCTGGTGAAGATTCGACGTCCTTCTGGTACCTGGCTAAGCCCCAGGCCGACTCGATCGGCGGCGGCCATTTTGGTGATGTCCTTGCCGTCAACCAAAACCGAGCCAGCCGTTGGTTTCTTCAGCCCAGAAATCGTGCGCAGGGTGGTGGACTTGCCGGCTCCGTTTGCGCCAATCAGCGTGACGATCTCACCGTCGTCGACCTTCAGCGAAACGCCTTTTAGTGCGTGGATGCCGCCGTAGTGCACGTCGAGGTCTTTGATCTCAAGCATCGGCCACCTCCTCACCCAGGTAGGCCTCGATAACCGCCGGGTTGTGCTGAATCTCGGCCGGTGTGCCGGAGGCAATGATGACCCCGTGGTCGAGGACGTAGATGCGTTCGCAGACGTCCATGACAAGCGACATGTCGTGCTCAATCAGAAGGATCGTCAGGTCATACTCCTTGCGCAGCCAACCGATCAACTCAGTGAGGTCGGCCGTCTCGGCTGGGTTCATCCCTGCGGCTGGCTCATCAAGCAGCAGAAGCACCGGATGGGTCGCCATGGCTCGGGCGATCTCAAGACGCCGCTGCTTTCCATAGGGCAGGTTCTGGGCCAACTCGTTGGCGTCTTCCTCCAACCCCATGATGCGCAGCAACTCGAGGCTTTCTTCGCGGATCTGCTTCTCGGCTCGGCCATACCCAAACGTGTGCAGGAAAGCGTTGGCCAGGCTGTAGGGCACGTTGTGCTGCAGGGCAATCATGACGTTGTCGATGACCGGCAGTGCGCGGAAAAGACGGATGTTCTGGAAGGTTCGACCCACACCGGCCCAGCAGATGGCGTGAGGCTTCATGCCACCGAGGTTGCGGACCTTGTGGTCCCGTGTGAATTCAACCTTCCCGGATGTTGGCGGGTAGACGCCCGTCAGCAGGTTGAAGATCGATGTCTTGCCGGCGCCGTTTGGGCCAATCAGGCCGACCAACTCGCCGACCTGCAGTTTCATGTCGACATCGGACACGGCGCTCAAACCGCCGAAGTTCAACGTCACGTTGGCCATCGTCAGGATGTCTTTGCCAATGGTGGCGGTGTCGCTCATGCCGCCACCTCCGGCGTCTCAAGCCAGCCCTCGTTGGACGGTTCCAGCCCTTCGTCGGGTGGTCGCCGTCGTTTCGGCAGGATACTTCGAAACAGCCTGATTGAAAGCTCCTTGTCGCCCATAAGACCTTGAGGACGGAAAACCATCAAAATGATGAGGATCAGGCTGTAGAGAATCATCCGGATCGGCACAAGGTTTGGATCTGCCAGAAGGACGTTGACGACGCCCAGCAATATGGCCGCGATGACCGAGCCCGAAATGCTGCCCAAACCACCAAGAACGACGATAACCAAGATGTTGAATGACATCATGAAGCTGAAGGTCTTGGGGACGATCCAATAGAAGTACGACCCATACATGCCACCCGCAACACCGCCGAAGAAGGCCCCAACCACGAACGCCAACGTCTTGGCTTTGGTGGTGTTGACACCGATCGATTCGGCAGCGATTTCGTTTTCGCGCACGGCAATCGACTCACGTCCCGCCCGCGAACGGATGTAGTTGGCGATCAGGACGACCGAGCCGGCCGTCAAGATGAACATCCACGTCCAGTTCAGGTAGCGGTTCGGGAATAGCCCGCTGGCGCCGCCGGTGAACGTGAAGTTCTGCATCAGGACGCGAATGATTTCTGCCATGCCAAGGGTGGCGATGGCCAGGTAGTCGCCGCGAAGACGCAAAGTCGGCAAGCCGATGAGGAACCCGATGGCGGCCGCGATCAGAGCACCCAGGACGATGCCCCCCAACATGCCCCAAACGGTGGGAAAGTGCAAGGTCACCAGCGCGGTGGTGTAGGCACCCAACGCCATGAACCCGGCATGGCCGAGCGAAAACTGGCCGGTGAACCCAACAATCAGGTTGAGGCTGACCGCGAGCACGATGTTGATGCACACCAGGGCAATGGTGTCTTGGTAGAAGCTGTCGATGATGCCTAGCCGCATCAATACATAGACGATCGCGAACGTTGCGACCAATGAGACGCCGTTGATAAGAACAGGACGAAGTTGACGAAGCATCACACCTTCTCCTTCGTGTTCTTACCCAGCAAGCCGGCTGGTTTGATGATCAGGATCAGGATCAACACCAGGAACACGACCGCGTCGCTATAGGTCGACAGCCCGACGCCCTTGGCGATGGTCTCGATGAACCCAACCGCGTAGGCACCGAGCAAGGCGCCTGGGATCAACCCGATGCCACCGAAGACGGCGGCAACGAACGCCTTCAGGCCTGGCATGAGGCCCATCAGTGGGTTGATGCTGATGTAGTACAGGCCCCACATGACGCCCGCCGCGCCGGCCAGCGCCGAGCCGATGGCGAAAGTAATCGAAATCGTGTTGTCGACGTTGATGCCCATGAGGCGGGCGGCGTCCGCGTCTTGAGAGACCGCCCGCATGGCCTTGCCGACCCGCGTGCGCTGAACGATGAACTGCAAGATGATCATCAACAGCACCGATATGCCGATGATGACGAGCTGGATGTTCTTGATAATCACGCCGTGGATTGTGAACGATCCGGCCATGAACCCCGTCAGGTCGGGGTAAGCCTTCGGGTTTGCGCCGACGAAGTACATCATGACGTACTCGAGGAACAGCGAGACGCCGATAGCGGTGATCAGTGCGGCGATGCGGGTGGAGTTGCGCAGCGGCTTGTATGCGACACGCTCAATGATGACACCAAGCATCGCACAGGCAGCCATTGCCGTCACCAGCGCCGCGAAGACGTTCATGTGTAGTGTCGTCATGGAGAACCAGCCGACAAACGCCCCCACCATCAAAACGTCGCCATGGGCGAAGTTGATTAGCTGAATGATGCCATACACCATTGTGTAGCCCAATGCGATGAGCGCATAGATGCTGCCCAACGAGAGCCCGTTGATGAGCTGTTGGAAGACTTCCACCGGCCATCCTTTCTTACGGTATCTCGGATATTTTGACACATAGGGGCTGGAACATCGTGCTCCAGCCCCTATGCGATTGTCAAACCTTACCCGAATTATGAGCCGGCAGGTGCCACTGTCGTGGCGGCAGCCTGATCACCATTCTTCAGTTCGATCACCACAATGCTCTTGATGACATTGTGGGTATTGGGGTCGACGCTCAGAGTGCCGGTGACAGCCGGGAAGTCCTTCGTCGCCGCCATAGCGTCGGCGATTGACTGGCCGTCAGTGCTGCCGGCGCGCGTGATGGCGTCAGCGATGAACTTCATGGTGTCGTAACCCATGGCGTTGAAGCCGCTGGGATCGGTCCCGTTCTTGGCCTTCCAGTCGGCCACGAACTGCGTGACGCGAGGATCCTGGTTCAGCGGCGAGTAGTGGTTCGTGAAGTAGACGCTGTTCAGCGCATCAGCGCCACCCAGTTCCTTCAGTGTCGGCGAGTCGTAACCGTCGTCGCCCATGACCGGCTGGCTGATGCCCATGCCGCGGGCGGCCTTGATGATCAAACCGGCCTCTTGGTAGTAACCAGGCAGGTAGAGGACGTCAAACTGCTCTGACTTGATCTTGGTCAGCACGGCGTTGAAGTCGGTGTCGCCAGCCGCATAAGACTGGGTGTCAACGATGGTGCCGCCGCCGGCCGTGAAGGAGTCGTTGAACGTCTTGGCCAGGCCCTTGGCGTAGTCAGACGAGTTATCCATGTAGATGACGGCCGTCTTGGCGTTGAGCGTGTTCAAGGCGAAAGTGGCCGCTGAACTGCCCTGGAAGGAGTCGGCGACGCAGGTGCGGAAGGCAAACGGCTGCACGTTGCCCGCGTTATCGACCGTCGCGGCGTCAGCCGTTGCGGAACCCGAGACAACCGGCACCTTGTTCGCGTTGGCAACCGGAATGGTGGCCATGAACGAGCCGGAGGTGGCGGGGCCGATCATTGCGGCGACCTTGTCCTGGGTGGCCAGCTTGGTAGCCATCTGCGTGGCGACGGCTGGGTCGGACTGGGTGTCATAGGACACCAGTTGGATCTGCTGACCATTGATGCCACCAGCGCCGTTGATCTCATCCACGGCGTATTGAACGCCCTTGAGAATGTCGGAGCTGTAGCTGGCAACGGCGCCGGACTGCTCCGTGGCCAAGCCAATCTTGATTGTGCCGCCAGTGGCGGCAGAGCTGCTGGTGTCACCCGGCGCAGGAGTGGTGGTGGTGCCCCCACCCGGAGTGCTTGAGCACCCGGCAAAAAGGGCCATGCCCATCGCTGCGGCGAGGAGCCCAGTTGTGATTCGCTTCATCTGTGCTGCTTTCTATCCGTTGTATTCATGTCTCGTCCGGCAGGCGGTGCGAACACCACCCAGCGGACGGGCGACGGTTGGGCCGTGCGCCGTTCGGTCGATGATACATACCCAATGGCACATCTTTTCGACTTTGTGCCACTATGTGAGACAAATTGTGGCTTTTTTTAGCTCTGCGGCCAATCCGGGGCTCACCATTGCCTTCAGCCGCGTCCCGTCCGCCGTGGCTTCCGACTCGATAACCTGGCCCTTTCTGTGGGCTTTGTCGATGAGATCTCCGCGAGACCACGGCACAATCACCTCAACCAGTAAGGCGGGCTGTGGCAGGCGAGCCTCGATGGCGGCTTTCAAGCCGTCCACCGACTCCCCCGTCTTGGCCGACACGAAAACCGCGTCTGGCAACGTGTGACGAAGGGCCGTCAGTTCATCGGATGATGCGGCGTCAACCTTGTTGACAACCATCAGTTCCGGCACCTGGTCGGCACCGATCTGCGTCAAAACTGTGCGGACGGCGCTCACTTGCCCTAGCGGATCGGCCCCACTGCCATCGACCACATGCACCAGAAGATCGGCCTGCACGGTCTCTTCCAACGTCGACTTGAACGCCTCAACCAGATCAGTCGGCAAATGACGGACGAACCCGACGGTGTCGGTGAGGGTGTATATGCGGCCGTCGCCACTGCGGATGCGCCGCGTGCTCGGGTCGAGGGTGGCAAAGAGAGCGTCCTCCACGAGGACGTCCGCGCCCGCCAGGCAATTCAGCAGCGAAGACTTGCCGGCATTGGTGTAGCCGACGATGGCTACCGACGGCACCTGGTCGCGGCGACGGGTGTTGCGGCTCAGTTCCCGCGTCGTGGCCATCGCCTTGAGTCGCCTCCGCAGTATGGCCGCCCGGGTGTTGATACGGCGCCGGTCCGTCTCGATTTTGGTTTCGCCGGGGCCGCGCCCGCCGATGCCAACGCCGCCGGCCGCCCGACCGCCCACCTGACGTGAGAGTGAATCGCCCCAGCCGCGTAGACGCTGCTTCAGATAGTTCAGTTGTGCCAATTCGACTTGGGCCTTGCCCTCGACTGATTTGGCGTGTTGAGCGAAAATGTCCAGGATCAGCATTGTGCGGTCGATGACGCGCACACCCAGCCGGTCTTCCAGGTTTCGCAGTTGTGCCGGGCTGAGTTCGCCGTCGGCAATGACGGTGTCGGCGCTGTTGGCGTCGACTATGGCCTTGATTTCGTCGACCTTGCCAGAACCGACGTAGGTCGCCGGATCGGGTGCGTCACGACGCTGGATAAGCGCCCCGACCACCTCGGAGCCCGCAGTGTCGGCCAGGTCGGCGAGTTCCGCCATGGCATCATCAGCCTCACCTGACGTGCCCTGCGTCCACAGTCCAACCAGGACGACTCGCTCAAGGCGCACCTGTCTGTATTCGACTTGCTCGACGTCCTGCAATTCTGTGGTCAGGGATGCGACGCGGCGTCTGGCCAGTCGTTCAGCCAAGTCCTCCTGGCCAAGGCTGAAATCGTCACTCATGGGCATTTTCCGGCAACGTCATCTCACCGCGCGCGACGATCACGGATGGGCCTGTCAGATAGGTCATGTCGTCCTCAAAGTCGACGAAAAGACGTCCCCCTGGAACGTTCACCGTGTACCTCGGCACCATATCGCCGCTTAGTTGTCGGGCGACAGCCGCCGCCGCAACCACCCCGGTGCCGCATGACCGGGTCTCGCCCACTCCGCGTTCGAACACACGCATCGAGACTCGCGCGTCATCGTCGATTCGGACGAACTCGGCGTTGGCGCCATTCGGGAACATACCAACGTCAAAGACGGGCGCGTTGCGCAAGTCGAGGGCCTCAAGGTCGATGTCGGGTGGCAGCATCGCCACGATGTGGGGGTTGCCAACATCGGCGGCCACGGCGCTGAGGCGCCGACGGCTTGCTTCGAGCCATGTTGTTGCGCCCACTTTGGCCGGCCCCATTTCGGCCTTCAGCTCACCAGAAGGCGTTTCCACCACGATCCGCAGGCCAGCCCTCGTGGCGACGTACACCTCGGTGCGCGGCGCCAAGTCTTCTTCCATCAAATAGCGGACGAACACGCGCAGCCCATTCCCGCACATTTCGGCTACCGTGCCGTCAGCGTTCCAGTAGTCCATAAACCACAGGTCGGGGTCGCCGTGCCATTCCGGGATGTGTTTCGCCATGACGGCCCTGATCACCCCGTCGGCGCCGATGCCGGCGTGACGGTCGCAAACCCGGCGCACCAGTTCCGGAGTCAGCGGCGCCA
>WQYR01000029.1 GCA_009781145.1 Propionibacteriaceae bacterium
GTCGGAGCGGTGACGGCCGAGCGTCTGGATCTGCTGCGCGCCGCCGACGCCATCGTCCGCGAAGAGACAGCCGCTGCCGGCCTCGACCGCGGCATCTGGCAGTTCCCCGTGGTGCTGCTGGCGGACGTCCGGTCGGTGGGCGTCCAGGGGGACGGACGCACCTACGGTTACCCGGTGGTGCTGCGCCCCGTCACAAGCGACGACGCCATGACCGCCGACTGGGCCCGCCTGCCCTACGACGTGCTCGAACGCATCAGCACCCGAATCACGAACGAGTGCCGTCAGATCAACCGGGTGGTGCTGGACGTCACCAGCAAGCCGCCCGCCACCATTGAATGGGAGTGACTACCCCCGAGTGCTGGGGCGGTCGCGGTGGGCCTGATAAAAGTCGAACACCGCGTCCATGCCAATGTCGCCGCTTCCATCGTCCGGCAGGAACAGCCACAGCAATATGTAAAGCACCACGCCGCTGCCGGCAAACAATGCGAGGACGACCACGGCAAGGCGCACCCAGGTAGTGTCGATGCCAAAGAATTCCGAGATACCGCCGCAAACCCCGCCGATTATCTTGTTGCTGCTTGAGCGGTAAAGCCGCTTGGCCATTTCAACCTCCTGATAGCTACTCCAACCAGCTTAGTCTCCGCGTCAGGGCACTAGAGTTAGCCGGGTGAGTATCACGGGTTTGGCATGGCGCGGCGGCAAGCCGGTCGATCGAACCGTCAACAAAGACACCGTCGCCGAGCTTATCGCCGACCCCGAACTGCTTGTCTGGGTGGACCTGTGTGGCGTCGATGAATCCGAGGTCAACCGCATCGGCGAGGCACTTCACCTTGACCCCCATTCGCTGGAAGATTCGCTGACGCCCAACGAGCGCCCCAAAGCCACACGCTTCGATCGCTACATGTTCGTCACCATGTACGGGGCAAGCTTGGGGCCCGCGGATGCGATGGCCAGCCGAGTCCAACTGACCCGCGTCAGTGCATACGCCCTGCCGATGTGCCTGCTGACGGTTCGACTGGACGACAAGTTCAACATGGCCTCCGTTGTGACGCGCTGGCGCGAAGACCCGAAGCTGGCCGGTTTCGGCGTCGACGGCTTACTGCAGGGTCTACTCGATGAGGCCGTCGACGAGCAGTTCGATGTGTTGCAGGGCCTGGATGACGACGCCGAAACGCTGATCGACCAGGCCTTCGCCGACCGCGCCGACCTCAAAGCGCTTCAACAACGAACCTTTACGGTGCGCCGCGAACTGGTGGACCTGCGGCGCGTCATACCGCCCATGCGCGACGTCGTGGCAGCCATGATGCGGACGGGTTCTGTCGAACGGCAATGGACGGCCGAACTGCTGATCTACTACGAGGATTTGACCGATCACACCCTGCGGGCAACTGAATGGCTGGACAACCTGCGCGACCTGGTGTCGTCAGTTTTCGAGACAAACCTGGCGCTCAACGACAACCGCATGAACGAAGCCATGAAACTGCTGGCCGGGTGGGCCGCCATGATCGCCGTGCCCACTTTGGTGACGGGCTTTTTCGGAATGAACGTGCCGTATCTGGGGTTCGGTGTGGCCACGGGGTTGTGGATAGCCGTGGGGCTGATCGTCGTTCCAGTGGTGGCACTTTTCGTCGTCTTCCGCCGCAAAGGCTGGATTTGATGGCTCGGCGGGCTTGGGGGCTGCTGATTATGGCCGGCCTCGCGTTGGCGGGGTGCTCGGCCGCGCCGGCGTCCAACTATCCGCCGACAAGCTCGCCGTCGCCCAGCCCGGTTGTGACGGCCCCGCCGGGCGGTGTGTTGTTGACGGACGCCGGCTTCAGCCACGCACCGACCGGTTTTTCCATCCCGGCCGGTCTGACGCCAGCCAGCTCGACCAACCTGTCGGAGCTTGTGACGGTCGTCTTCAACGCCGGGGACGGAGCTACGGTGTATGCCTATCTCAAGGTCAACCTAGACGGCATGGGGTGCCCGATCACGGCCGCCTCGGCCGATTCCATCACCTGGAAATGCGGGGTTTGGACTGGTGGTTTCACAATGACGCCGCGCCAAGCTGCCCTGACGTTGCGACGCATGGCAGGATAGCCGCATGGCATTGAGAGGACGGACGCGGGCTGACCGCCCGGAACGGGTGGTTTGGCGCCGTCTGGCGCCCTGGCCTTTCGTGGCCGTGGCCGGGGTTCTGGTGGCCCTTGTCGTCGACTTCCTGATTTGCCTTTGCTTGCCGATGATCGGTTGGCTGTCCGACACCGCTCAGCCTTTGAGTGGGCCCGTCGACCTGGCCGTCAGAATCCTTCTGCTGGCGCACGGCGGGCCGCTGACGGTTGAGGGCGTTGTCATCTCAATCGTCCCCTTGGGCTTGACGATGGTGATGGTGGCGGTGGGTCTGGGCGTCACGCGGGTTGCCCTGCGTCACGGTTTTGCAGCCTCGCCCGGCGCGTCGACGAGGCGCGTGGCGACAGTTGCTGCCACCGTCGCGGTGGCCTACGCTGTGGTCATTGCGGCGGTGACGTTGATAATGCAACCCGAGTCAATCGTACGGGCGGCCATCGGCGGCCTGGTGGTGGGGTTGGTCATCGGCTGGTGGGCGGCGGCTCCGCTTTTCGGCTGGCGCATGCCCTGGGGCCCGGACGCGCCCGCCTGGGTGCGGGCCCTGCCGCGGGCTCTGGGCGCTGCCATCGGGGTGCTGGTGGCGTTCGCGGCACTTGTGCTGTGTATCGCGCTGGTGACGTCCCGGGCCCGAGTTGGTGCGCTGCAGGACGCGTTGATGCCGGGCACACTGGGCAGTGTCTTGTTGGCGATCATGCAGGTGTTCTGGCTGCCGAACCTCCTGCTGTGGTGCACTTCCTGGCTGGTGGGTGCAGGTGTTTCGCTGGGCGCTGGGACGGTAGTGTCGCCGGCTGCGGTGAACGTCGGCATCCTGCCGTCCTTGCCCGTGTTCGGGGTGGTACCGCAAGCCGGTGCGCCGTCACCCTTCATGTTGATTTGGTTGGCCGCCCCCGTGGTGGCCGGTGTCGCCGGCGCCTGGGTGACGCTGCGGGCGCAGATGACGGGTGAGCCGGTGCGAGTTGACGTCGGGGGGCTGATCGGTGGGGCAACGGGCATACTCGCAGGCTTGGTGATGACGGGGCTCGCCGCGCTGAGCATCGGCGATTTCGGGTCCGTCCGGTTGGTTGGGTTGGGGCCGAGGCTTGGCGCAATGGTTCTTCTGGCGGTCACTCTGTTCGGCTTTGCCGGCCTGATAGCGGGCCTGGTGTTAGCCTGGAGAGCCGGCGGTGCAACCGCGCTGATCACCGATCCGGTCCAGCCCGCGCCACCTGCTCAACCCACGCCGCCTCGCCCGCCGACGCCACCTCGTCCGCCGACGCCGCCTGCTCGCGGCTGACACTTATCCACAGCCCCCTTCCGTGGGTGCCTGCCGACATGACAGGATGGGTGACGAGAGGGGGCGTCATGTCCATTTCTTGGCTTCCAGCCAGTCAGCCACTGCCACAGCGCAAGTCGGTGTCGCTTTTGGCGGCCATTGTCGTCTTGGTGGCTTGTCTGGGCGGCTTGGGCACGGCCTACGGCTTCGCGCAGATCAGTCATGGCCAGCCGGTGATCGTGGTCGCCAAGCCCGTTCTTCAAGGCAATATCATCCAGTCCGGTGATCTGGGGGTTGCCGAGATCAGCGCGCCAGGCGTGCCGGCGGTTCCGCTGGCCAGCCAGGGCTTGGTGGTCGGGTCGCGAGCTTTGCACACGCTGAACGCGGGGTCTCTGCTGGCCGCGGACGATTTCGGTCAGCCGACGCTGCCGCCCAGCACGGCCCTCGTGGCACTGCGCCTGGGGCCAGGCCAGGTGCCGTCAGCGTCCCTGCCGGGTGGCTGTCATGTGCTTTTGCTGGGTCTTCCTGGCCTTGAGGACGCCGACGAGGTGGTTTTGGCCTTCAGCGCCTGGGTGGTTTACCCGCCGCAGCCCCAGCTTGACGGCACTGTGGTCATGAGTGTCGCCGTGTCGGTGGGCGATGTCAACGCCCTCACGCCATACCTGCTGCACCAGCGGGTGACTGTCGTGATCGACGGGCGTGGATGACCGGTAGGCTTGGTTGCATGACAGCAGTGCGTTTGGACGGCAAAGCAACAGCCGCCACAATCAAGTCCGAACTGGCCGCCCGCGTGGCCGACCTCAAGGCGAAAGGTGTCAGCCTCGGCCTCGGCACCGTCCTGGTGGGGGACGACCCGGCTTCGGCCATCTATGTCGCCGGCAAGCACCGCGACTGCGCCGAGGTGGGCATCGAATCGATCCAGGTGAAGCTGCCTGCCGACGCCAGCCAGGACGACGTTGCCGAGCAGATCGCCGCCCTGAACGCCAGCCCGGCGTGCACAGGTTTCATCGTCCAACTGCCGCTGCCGAAGTCCATGAACGAGGACGCCATGCTGGCCATGGTCGACCCAAATAAGGACGTCGACGGCTTGACGCCCGTCAATCTGGGCCGTCTGGCCGCCGGTGCGCCCGGCATACTGCCCTGCACGCCCCGGGGCATTGTCGAGTTGCTGTCGCGCTATGACATTGGCCTGAAGGGTGCCGAAGTGGTCGTCGTCGGACGTGGCCTGACAGTCGGACGTCCCCTGGCGGTGCTGCTGACCAGGCGCGGCATCGACGCCACCGTCACGCAATGCCATTCGGCAACGCGCGATCTGGCGGCTCATACGCGGGGGGCTGACGTCGTCATCATGGCCACCGGGCAGCCTCACATGCTGACCGCCGACATGGTCAAGCCTGGGGCGGTCGTCGTCGATGTCGGGGTCACCAGGGTGGACGGCAAGCCGGTTGGCGACGTCGATCCGGCGGTCGCCGAGGTTGCAGGTTTCTTGACGCCGAACCCGGGCGGTGTTGGGCCGATGACCCGGGCTATGCTGCTGGCGAACTTGGTCGATCAGGCCTGAAATGGGCGCGCGTTGGATGCGCTTCGTGCGCGGCTGGCCACGGGCTTTGTACAGGCAATGGCCGCTGCTGCTGGTGCTCTTTTGCTTCGCGATGGGGGTGTTGCTGATAATCGCCGATCACTGGCGTCGGGGCTCCATGGTGATCGGGGGGGCAATGGGTCTGGCTGGCCTCATGCGCCTCGTCCTGCCGGAGGATATCGTCGGCCTGTTGGCTCTGCGCGGACGGTTTTGGGACGCCGCGGTGATGGGCCTTGCCGGTTTGGCGATCATTGTGCTGAGCTTGGTGGTCGCACCGGCCTAGTGCCGCCCCGTATACTGGCACGTGTGATTAGAGTTCTCCGAGTTGCCGTCGGCGGCGCACTGGGCGCCGCGATGCTGCTCGGCGCTACTGCCTGCAGCCTGTTTTCACCGGCCTATCGGGACGCCAACGGCCAGGTAACGGCCACAGCGTCGATCAGCATAACGTCCTTGAAAACGGGCGATTGCGTCTACGACGTGTCGAATCTCGGTTCGCAGATCACCACTGTGCAGGTCGTGCCCTGCTCGTCCCAGCATGAGGGCGAGGTTTTCGCGACGGAATCGAACGTCGCCAATGTGGACACCGACATTGTGAACTTTTGCACGGATCAGTTCGCCCTCTATGTGGGCATGGGGTTGGACGATTCATCGCTGACGGCGAAATACTTCACCAACACGACATCAGCGGCCAACACGGACGTGCAGTGCATCGTGTACATGCCGGGCCAGATGACGACGCAGTCCTACAAGGACTCGCAGCAGTAACCGCAAAGCCATTTTTGACCGGGCTTTACCCCATAACGTAAGATTGATCGTTGGCGCCAGTTGCGCCCGACAACGAGATGAGAGGGTCAGTATCGTGTACGCGATCGTCCGCAGTGGTTCCCGCCAGCACAAGGTCGCCGTGGGCGATGTCATCGACATCGACCAGGCCGCCGAACCCGGTTCCAGTGTGGCTTTGCAGCCGCTGATGCTGGTGGACGGCACGTCCGTCATCTGCGATTCAGGCAAGCTGGGCAAGGCCAGCGTGACGGCCGAGGTTGTGGGCCCCACCGCTGGGCCGAAGATCCGCATCTTGAAGTTCAAGAACAAGACCGGCCACATCAAGCGCCAGGGTCACCGTCAGAAGTACACCCGGGTCAAGATCACGGGCATCGAAGGCTGAGAGGCAAACGACATGGCACACAAAAAGGGCGGATCCAGTTCGCGTAACGGTCGGGACTCCAAGCCGCAGCGTTTGGGCGTCAAGCGGTACGGTGGCCAAGAGGTGCTCGCCGGCGAAATCATCGTGCGTCAGCGCGGTACCCATTTCCATCCCGGTGACGGCGTTGGGCGCGGCAAGGACGACACACTGTTCGCTCTGGTAGCTGGGGCTGTTGAGTTCGCGAGCAAGCGGGGCCGCCGGGTCGTCAACGTGGCCCCTGCGGCCTGATTCCGAGGCTGAGGTGGCCATCCCCACCTTTGTTGACCGCGTCACCTTGACGGTGGTCGCCGGGCATGGTGGCAATGGTTGTGCCAGCGTGCACCGCGAAAAATTCAAGCCACTCGGCGGACCAGACGGCGGTAATGGGGGCAATGGCGGTTCCGTCATACTTCGCGTCGAGCATGGGCTGACGACACTTGTCGATTACCACAGGGGTTCTGTGCGTCAGGCTGCCAACGGGCAGCCCGGCATGGGCGACGACCGGGCCGGGGCCAGTGCGGAGGACGTTGTTCTTCGAGTCCCACAAGGCACCGTGGTTACGGATCTTGACAGCGGCGAGCTGTTGGCCGATTTGGACGAACCGAACTCCGAAGTCGTCGTGGCCAGCGGTGGACGCGGCGGTTTGGGCAACGCGGCGCTGGCGACGCCCGCCCGCAAAGCCCCGGGTTTTGCCCTGCTGGGCGAGGCCGGCGAGTCGAGACGCATCCAACTGGAGCTCAAGGTGGTGGCCGACGTCGGCCTGGTGGGGTTTCCCAGCGCTGGAAAGTCCAGCTTGATTGCGGCCATTTCGCGGGCCCGTCCCAAGGTGGCCGATTATCCCTTTACCACGCTCGTACCTAACCTGGGCGTCGTCGTGGCCGGTGACGTCACATTCACGGTGGCCGACGTGCCCGGGTTGATAGAGGGCGCCAGCCTCGGAAAGGGCCTGGGCCACGACTTCCTGCGCCACATCGAGCGGTGCCAGGCCATCGTCCACGTCATCGACTGCGCGACCTATCTGCCAGGGCGCGACCCGCTGACCGACCTGGACGTCATCGAGGCCGAGCTGAGCGCCTATGGTGGGCTGGCCGAGCGTCCCCGGTTGGTCGCGTTGAACAAGGTGGACGTTCCCGACGCCATGGCCATCGCCGAGTTGGCGGCGCCAGAGATTGAAGCTCGGGGTTTGCCGGTGTATCTGATCTCGACCAAGACCGGCGAGGGCCTGAAGGCACTGACCTTTGCGATGGCCACCCTCGTTGCGGAAAGACGCAAGGAGGAGGCGGCCCGCCCGGTCGTCCCGGTGGTCATCAAGACGGTTGACGAGAAGGTGCCCTTCACGGTGGTGCGCCAGGGCGACGGCGACGGTGGCCTGGTTTGGCGGGTGCGCGGCGTCAAGCCCGAGCGTTGGGTGGCGCAAACCGATTTCTCCAATGACGAGGCAGTTGGCTACCTCGCCGACCGGCTGAACCGGCTGGGCGTCGAGGACGAGCTGCTGCGATTGGGGGCTGAAACCGGCGACGCGGTGGCCATCGGTGGCGGCAATGATGCGGTGGTGTTCGATTTCGCGCCGCAGGTCGAAGCCGCCGGCCCGCCGTTGACCCGGCGGGGCCAGGACGCCCGGCTCGAACAGTTGCGTCCGGCGGTGCGACGGCGCCGTGAGCGCGACGCCGAGTATCGTGAGCTGCGCGACGAACTCATGCAGGACGCCGGCCATGACGACTGGCGCACGGTTCGTCGCCAAGCACTTGAGACGGAAGACGAATGACAACCACCGAGCAGGACGTCCGCGCAGCGGTCGCGTCGGCCCGCCGTGTCGTGGTCAAGGTCGGGTCGTCATCGTTGGCGTCCGCGCGAGGCGGCATCGACGATGAGGCGCTTGCCGGCTTGGTGGACACCTTGGCGGTTGTGGCCAAGTCTGGGCGCGAGGTTGTCTTGGTCACGTCGGGGGCCATCGCGGCGGGTTGCGAACCGCTCGGGCTGGGGCGTCGCCCTGTCGACCTGGCGCAGCAGCAGGCGGCCGCGGCGGTTGGCCAGGGCCTTTTGATCGCCCGCTACACGCAGGCTTTCGCAAAGCACGGGCTGACGGTGGCCCAGGTGCTGCTGAGCGTGGGCGATATCGCGCGGCGCACCAGCTACGCCAACGCCTTGAGAACATTCGGTGCGCTGACGCGACTTGGGGTCGTGCCAATCGTCAACGAGAACGACACCGTCGCCACCCGGGAGATTCGTTTCGGCGACAACGACCGGTTGGCCGCGCTGGTGGCCGAGTTGGTGCGTGCCCGCGCGCTGGTGCTGCTCAGCGATGTGGACGCGCTGTACACGGCCCGCCCGGACACCCCTGGGGCCGAGCCGATCTCCTTCGTCCCCAAATTGGCCGACTTGAGCGCCGATGTCGATCAGGCCGGCACATCCGGTGTTGGCAGCGGTGGCATGGTATCGAAGATCGAGGCGGCCGGGTTGGCTAGCGCGGCGGGCATCCCGGTCATCCTGACTTCCTGCGCCCAGGTGGGCCAGGCGTTGGCCGGTGAGCCGGTTGGCACGGCCTTTGCGGCCAGCACGCGGCATCGTCCGCGGCGCTTGCTCTGGTTGGCCGACGCCAGCGAGACCCAGGGGCGTCTCCATGTGGACGCCGGCGCCGTCAAGGCACTGACGACTACCGCAGCCTCGCTTCTGGCGGCCGGGATCACGGCCGTCGACGGCACGTTCGACGCCGGCGACCCGGTTGAGATCGTCGGCCCGGATGGGCGGGTTGTGGCCCGCGGGTTGGTGGGTTTCGCGTCCCACGAACTGCCAAGCCAGTTGGGTGTGCGGTTCGGCCACGAGGTTGTGCACCGTGACGATCTGGTGTTGACCCGGAAGGCTCGGCAGTGACCCTGCTTTTCGTCATCGGCTGGTTGGGCGGCCTGACGTCGACAGTCATGCTGGCGCCCCAGGCCGTGGCGCTGCTGCGCACCGGTGACACCAAAGGCATGGCCTGGCCGCTTTGGGTGGTGTTCGTCGGCACGACGCTGGGCTGGTGGATGCATGGGCTGAAGCTGGGACAGGCTTTCATGATGGTGGCCAACACGGTCAGCTTCGCCACCGTCATCATTTCGCTGTGGTATCTGCGCCGAGACCGCAAGCTGCCCAGCTGGTGGTGGGTGGTGCCGGGGCTGGTGTTCGCCGGCGTGCTTGCCACCCTGGATAGGACGGTCGGGTCGGCGGCTTTCGGCATGACCGTGGTGACCCCGATCGCCATAGCCAAGATCATTCAAGGCGTCCAGCTTCTGCGCGACCCAAAGGTGACGGGGGTGTCGTTGACGTCCTGGCTGGTGCAGTTGGCCAATGAGCTGATCTGGCTGACCTGGGGGCTTATGGCACCCGACGCGGGGACGATCATTTCGGCCTGTGTGACGGCCACCTGCAACGCCTTCGTGCTTGTGGCGCTGCTGATGCGCCGGGCTGGGGCGGGTCCATTGTTGGCGTCAAAGCCGCCGGCTACGGATACACTTGTGCCATGACATCCTTTCTCGACCAGGCTATGGCTTCGCGGCAGGCGGCGCTAAGCCTTGCCACCTTGACCCGGGCCCATAAGGACGCCGCTCTGATGGCCATGGCCGGCTTGCTGGAGTGCTCGGAGGCGCTGGTGCTGGCGGCAAACGCCGAAGACGTCGGCCGTGGTCGCGCCAACGGGCTGGACGACGCCCTGATCGACCGCCTGGCACTGACGCCCATCAGGGTGCAGGCGATGGCGCAAGGGTTGAGGGATTTGGCCCGTCTCGATGATCCGGTGGGTGAAGTCGTGCGCGGCTGGACACTGGCGAACGGTGTTCGCATACAGCAGGTGCGGGTGCCCATCGGGGTTGTCGGCATGATCTACGAGGCCCGCCCCAACGTGACCGCCGACGCGGCTGGCATCTGCTTGAAGGCGGGCAATGCTGCGCTGCTGCGTGGCTCGTCGTCGGCGCTGCACTCGAACCGGGCCATCGTTGAGGTGCTGCAGGCGGCGCTCTTGTCGGTTGGGGTGCCCGACGCGGCCGTGCAGTTGGTCGAGGGTGGCCACGAGGTGACCGACGAGATGATGCAGGCCCGTGGATTGGTCGATCTTCTGATACCGCGCGGTGGCGCGTCCTTGATTCAGGCGGTCGTGACCGGCTCTCAGGTGCCGGTGATTGAGACCGGCACCGGTAACTGCCACCTTTACATCGATCAAGCCGCGGACGTCGACATGGCCCTCGATATTGCCGTCAACGCGAAGGCCCAGCGGCCCAGTGTCTGCAACGCCCTGGAGACGGTGCTGGTCGACAAGACCATCGCCGCCGATGTGGTGCCGCGCCTGGCTGAGGTCATGACGCAGGCGGGGGTTCGCCTGCACGGCGACAAGGCGGCCATGGCGTTGGATTCGCGCATCGACGAGGCCACGAATTGGGACGATGAGCATCTCAGCCTCGATCTGCGGGTGGCGGTCGTAGGCGACTTGGACGCCGCCATGACGTTCATTCGTCAGCATGGCAGCGGTCATTCCGAGACAATCGTGACGAACGACCTTTCCCGGGCCAATCGCTTCACGGCCGGCGTCGACGCGGCCTGCGTGCTGGTCAACGCGTCCAGTCGGTTTGTTGACGGCGGGCAGTTCGGTTTCGGCGCGGAGATCGGCATTTCCACGCAGAAGATGCACGCCCGCGGGCCGATGGCGTTGCCCGAAATGACCACCACCAAGTACATCGTCTCCGGAGACGGTCAAGTCAGGGGATAGGAGCAAGGCATGGCTGCTGGTTCAGACACCGCTGTCGGGCTTGCCCGCCAGCCGTCCGGGCGGACGTACCGGCTGGGCGTCATGGGTGGAACCTTCGACCCTATCCACCACGGCCACCTGGTGGCGGCCAGCGAGGTGGCAAGCCGCTTCCATCTGGACGAGGTGGTGTTCGTGCCCACCGGCACGTCCTACCAGAAGGCCGGCCGATATGTTTCCAAAGCCGAGGATCGGTACCTGATGACTGTCATCGCGACAGCGTCGAACCCGCGGTTCTCGGTGTCGCGCGTCGATATCGAGCGGCCCGGCGACACCTACACCGTCGACACTCTGCACGACATCAAGGCCGAACGCGGCGACGTCGACCTGTTCTTCATCACCGGTGCCGACGCGTTGGCTGGAATACCGACCTGGAAGCGTTTCGAGGAACTGTTCAACCTGGCAACGTTCATCGGAGTCTCTCGGCCAGGTGTGAATTTGGATAAGAAAGCCTGTGATTCTTGGGAATCGAATGTGCACTGCGTGGAGGTGCCGGCCATGGCAATTTCGTCGACGGAGTGCCGTGCCCGCGTGGCAGGTGGCCTGCCGCTTTGGTACTTGGTGCCCGACGGGGTCGTTCAGTACGTGGCAAAACGCGGCCTATACCGCTCGGCTAAGATGGAAGGCTGACAAAGGAGAGGCATGAGCGACGAGCTGCCAGCTACGCCGGATAGGGCGGATGCACCGCCGCGCACTCCGACGCCCAAGCGCAAGCCGCCGCAGGGCGCGCCGATGGACGACCCCAAGCCGTGGCGCACAGAGGGTCTGGATGACCAAAAAGGCGATTCGTCCGATTCGCCCGAGCGGCCCAAGCTGAACCCCTGGCGCTATGCCATCATCTGGATGTTGGTCTTTGTCGTGATTTTGTCTGTCGTCCGGTGGATGAGCACCCGGGATGTGCCACCTGCCATCGGGTACACAGATTTCGTCGCCCAGGTGCAGGCCAACAACATCAAGTCGATTCACGCCAAGGGCGACTCGATCGACGGCGAGCTGAAGCAGGCGCAGGTCGTGCCGGCCGATGTCGATGCGACGGGCAACCAGAACAAGGTGACGTACACCAAGTTCACGACGGAACGCCCGACCTGGGCCACCGACGATCTGTGGACGACCCTGCAGAAGCAAAACGTGCTGGTTTCCGCCACGCCCGTGTACCAAGAGCAGTCGATTTGGATGACGCTGGCCCAGGCTATTTTGCCGTGGGTGCTGCTGATCGGCATCTGGGTGTGGTTCATGCGACGGATGACCAAGGGTGGCGGCTTCGGCGGCCTGATGGGTGGCATGGGCCGCGACGTCAAACCCATCGAAAAAGACAAGGTGCGCGTCAACTTCACCGATGTTGCGGGTATCGACGAGGTGCGCGACCAGGTGCAAGAGATCGTCGATTTCCTGAAGAGCCCCGAAAAGTACCGTCGCGTCGGTGCGCATGCGCCCAAGGGCGTGCTCCTGGAGGGCGCGCCCGGCACAGGCAAGACGCTGCTGGCCCGGGCCACGGCTGGCGAAGCCGAGGTGCCCTTCTTCACCGCATCGGCATCGGAGTTCATCGAGATGATCGTCGGTGTCGGCGCCCAGCGTGTACGTCAGCTGTTCGACGAGGCCCGCAAGGCGGCGCCGTCCATCATCTTCATCGACGAGATCGACGCGATCGGGCGCTCGCGGGCGTCCTCGCGGTCGCTCGGTGGCAACGACGAGCGCGAGCAGACGCTGAACCAGGTGCTGACCGAGATGGACGGTTTCGACGGCACAGAGGGCGTGGTCGTCATGGCGGCCACCAACCGGGCCGACGTCCTGGATGCGGCTCTGACCAGGCCAGGGCGTTTCGACCGCGTCATCACCGTCAACACCCCCGACCTGGAGGGACGAGCCCAGATCTTGGGCGTCCATACTCGCAACATTCCGACAGCCCCGGACGTCGATCTGCACGCCATCGCGGCGTCAACACCGGGCATGACCGGTGCGGACCTGGCAAACCTGGCCAATGAGGCGGCGCTACTGGCGGCCAAGCGGGCGGACACCCTGGTGTACCAGAGAGACTTCACGAACGCCCTGGAAAAGGTCCAGTTGGGTGTGGCCCGTCAGGTGGTCATCCCCGAGAACGAGAAGCGCCGTACCGCCTATCACGAGGCCGGCCATGCCCTGCTGGGCATGCTGCAGAAGGGTGCCGACCCGGTGCGCAAGGTGTCGATCATTCCGCGCGGCCAGGCTCTGGGCGTCACCTTGTCGACGCCAGACACAGACAAGTACGGGTATGACCGCGACTACCTGATGGGGCGCATCGTCGGGGCTTTGGGCGGCATGGCGGCCGAGTCGGTGATTTTTGGTGTGGTCACGACGGGCGCCGAATCCGATCTCAGTTCGGCGACGGCCATCGCGCGCCAGATGGTCGGCAAGTGGGGTATGAGCGAAAAAATCGGACCGATGCAGGTGCTCAACGATTCCATCGACCCGCGCACCAACGGCATCGCCGAGGAGACGCTCGGCCTGCTGGACGAGGAGACTCGCCGGATCATCGGCGAATGCCACGAGAAGGCGGCGATCCTTTTGCGCGAGCATCGCGATCAACTCGAGGCCATCGTCGTCGCTCTGCTGGAACACGAGACGTTGGACGAAGAGCAGGTCTATGCGGCAGCGGGCATTGAGCGTCCGGAACCTTCGCCTGAGGTGGTGGCCGCGCTGGCCAAGGCACGTGGGGCCATTGAGGCCGCTCCGGCAGGGGACGGCGCCGCCGGTGCCATGGGTACGCCCGATTCGCCCGGCCAAGACCCCTCGGCGCCGCCGGCCAACGATGCGCCCGTCAACCCGGCCCGCGTGCCCGACGCACCCTGGGCGCCACCCGACCCGAGCCAGATTGCCCCGGCCGGATGAACCGGCGGTTTGTTGGCGCATCAGGCCTTGAGGTATCGGATCTCGGGTTGGGCACACTGACTTGGGGTCGGGACGTACCCCCGCCCGACGCCCGGGCATTGATGCGGGCGTTTGTGAGTGCCGGTGGGAACCTCATCGACACGGCGCCAACCTATGGGGACGGATTGGCCGAGCGGTTGCTCGGCTCGCTGATGCGTCACGATGTGCCACGCGACAGGCTGGTACTTGCCACCAAGGCGGGCTTTGGCAGTGTCGTCGGCGACCATGTGCTGGACACGTCAGCCAAGGCCTTGCTGACCGATCTGGAAGGTTCGTTGACGCGTCTGGGAACCGACTACGTCGATTTGTGGCAGGTGCATGCCTGGGGTGATGCCCCTCTCGATGAGACGATGGCGGCGCTGGACAAGGCCGTCTCCAGCGGCAAGGCCCGGTTTGCCGGTGTGGCCAACTATGTCGGTTGGCAGATCGGCACGGCCGCGACTTGGCAGGCATGCACACCCGGCGCCGCACCTATCGTCTCCGCTCAAAACGAGTACTCCCTGCTGGCCCGGCGTGCCGAGGTCGAGGTGCTGCCGGCGTTGCGCTACCACGGGCTGGGCTTCTTCCCCTGGTCGCCGCTGGGACGGGGCGTTCTCACCGGGCAATACCGTGACAACGTGCCCGCCGGTTCGCGCGGTGCATCGCGCCATCTGGCCTGGTTTGTCGAGCCATATCTGCAGTCGCGTGCCGATGCCGTGGTCGAGGCCGTCAGCCGGGCCGGCGCCGGGCTGGGGCTCAGTGCCGCGCAGGTGGCGCTGCTGTGGGTACGCGACGCACCGGGGGTGACGGCGCCGCTGGTGGGGGCTCGGACGCTGGCCCAGCTGGAACCACTGCTGGCGGTGGGGGACGAGACGCTGCCCGACCCGATCGTGGCGGCACTGGACGACATAACCGGCGGCCCGAAGGGCGTCGAGTGAGCCGGCGCCGGCTGATCCGCCAGGTTCTGCTCAATTTGGCGCTGGTCGCGGCACTGTTGCTGGCGGTGGCGATGTTTGCCTCGACGATCTGGCACACGCCATGGGGTTCTGACCTGACGTTGCGCCACACCATGGCCGTCAACCATTTCTGTCGACGCTACTTCGCGCTGCTCTTGGTGCTGGTGGCGTGGTTCTTGTTCAACCGGCGTTTTGCCGCATGGGTGATTGCCGTCGTCGCGTTGAGTGCCGGTTTCGTCCTTTATGCCCCGCACATGGACGAGTTGACCGTTGTGATGGTTGGCCTGCAGGTCTTCGCGCTGGCGGTGCTGTTGGTCAATTGGCGGTACTTCCGCCGCGGTGTCGACCGTCCGTCCCTGCGGGTGGCGGTGATGGTGTTCGTTGTGCTGTTGGTGTTTCTGGTGCTGGACGCCGTCATCGGCCATCTTCTGGCGCGTCCGGAGTCGACCTGGGCGCAAAGCTTCGGGCAGGTGCTCAACACGCTGTTCGTGACGGGTGGCACGAACCTGGTGACACGGTTTGTGGTCGTGGCGTTTTGGCTGAGCTTCGGGGTCGGTGTCCTGCTGGTGCTGCGGCCGGTGGTGTTCCGCACGGTGATGTCGGCCCGGCGGCGTCAAAGAGCCCGCGAGATCGTCCTGGCGGACGGCCAGAATCCAACGGCATATCTGGCGCTGGAAGACGATAAGGCCTTGTTCTTCCCGGAAGGCGTCGCGGGCGTGGTGGCCTATCGCATCGTCGGCGACTATGTCATTGTCATGGGCGATCCGATCTGCGCGGAAGATGACTTTGCTGCGGTCCTGCGCGAGTTCTACCTGTTTTGCGCCGAAGGCGACTACACGGTTGTGTTTCTGGCCACCACGGAAAAGTACCTTGACCAATATCAGGCCTTGGGTTTTGATCACATCAAGTGCGGTGAGGAGGCCGTCTTCGACCTGGCCAGTTTCGACTTGGCGGGCGGCGTGCGGGCCAAATTCCGGTCCAAGTTCAACGGCGCCACCAACGCTGGCGTCACCGTGCGCGAATACAAGCCAACCGAAGCCCGCGACATGTCAATTGAGCGGGCCTTCGAGCACGTCAGCGCAGACTGGTTGAAAGGCAAGAAGAGCGGCCAATTGACGTTCACCATCGGTGGGCTGAACCTGCACGACCCGATGGACAGACGCTATTTCTATGCCTGCGACGATGGAGGGCGCATCGTCGGGTTTCACGTCTTTCTGCCGTATGAGGGGCAGGCCAGTTACCTCGTCGACATGACCCGGCGGCTGCGGCACGCGCCGGCGGGCGTCACGGAAAAGATCAATGGCGAGGCGTTCCTGCAGTTCAAAGCCGAGGGCAAGCATCTGGCCAGCCTCGGTGTCGCGCCGCTGGCCAACCTGGGCGGGGACACCGAACATCCGCTGGCCGACAAGGCGTTGGGATTGATCTATGAGAAGGGCAACCGCTTCTATGGGTTCAAGGCGCTGAGCAAGGCCAAAGGCAAATATGGGCCTCAATGGCTGCCGTCCTACTGGGTCTACCCGGCGGGCGCATTGACGCCGCGAATGATCATGGCCATCATCAAAGTGCAAAACCCGGGTGGCATCACCGACTTCCTGACGGGGGTTGTCAACCCCCGCCAGCTAAAATTGAGGCATCATGAGTGAATCTGTTGAAGAGACCCTGGCCGACGTCGACGCCACCCACGCCAGTTGGAGCCGTCGCAGCGCGGCGTTGGAGGCCGACATACCCGTCCACCCACACAGTTACCGCGTGCTGACGGGCGACCGCCCCACCGGCGAGTTGCACATCGGGCACTATTTCGGTTCGCTGGCCAACCGCGTGCGGCTGCAGGACCTGGGTGTCGACACTTGGGTGCTGGTGGCCGACTATCAGGTGATCACAGACCGCGACGGGGTCGGGCCGATCCGTGACCGCGTCTATTCGGCCATAGCCAACTATCTGGCTGTGGGCATCGACCCGGCGCGCTCCACGATCTTTGCGCATTCGACGGTGCCCGCGCTGAACCAA
>WQYR01000030.1 GCA_009781145.1 Propionibacteriaceae bacterium
GACCTAGACCACACCATCCCCTACAAACAAGGAGACCTGGCCCAAACCCGGCCCTCCAACCTCAGCCCCCTATCGCGCCGAGTCCACCGAGCCAAAACACACTGCAACTGGCAGTTAGAACAACCAACCCCAGGCGTCTACAACTGGACAACCGAACAAGGCCAAACCTTCACCACCACCCCCGAAGGCACAGAAGACACCACCGGCCCACCCGGCTAGACGTCCAACTCGTCCAGTGTGGCTGACCACCACCGCCCGCCCGCATCGAAGGCGTGCAACCGAGTACCGCGCCCGCACAGCCTGTTGATCTCTTTGAACCGAGCTCCCTCAACACGCAGCGAGGCCTTCTTCTCAGCGCGGAACCGTCCCGTCTTCAAGGTGCCCAGCGCGATTTGATCGGGGTGGCGGTATGCGCCGATGATTACCATGCGCTCCCCGTCTGTGACTATCGCCGATGGCCCCGCCACGTCGTCGTTTTCCAGAATGGTCGAGCGTCCGTCCTTTATGACGATCACGGGGAAATCCGTGTACGGGCACACATAGATGGCTTGATCCGTCACGTTCATGGCGTAACAGTCGGCCATGTCCGGGTAGCAAAGCTGCCATTCTGGGGTGATCTGGTAATCGTCCGAGATTCTCCATCGCACGCACCCGGAAGCCGCGAGGACGTCGCCGAAAACTCCCTCGTCGAAGTACGACACCCAAAGCTCGCCGTTATGCGTCGTGTACACCTCTTCGACGCCGTCCCCCACTCGCCCGGCAGCAAGGAGCTGGCCACCCTGGTCAAACACCAGCGCGTTGTCCTCGAGGCGGTCGCACCGGGCACCGACGACGACCCACCCCAGAGGATGTGGCTGCACCATCGGATACCTCGGCAAAGGCCTGGAAAGCTCAGCGCTCAGCCATACCGCACCAGTTGCGTCCTGCTGAGTGACAGCACCAGCGGCGCCTCGGTAACCGTCAGGGTCCGCATCATTGGCGGTCCATAGGCAGCAGGCTTCCTGATCAGGACCAACACTTACGCTCGCCAGCACCGGGAAACCGTCGGGCGCGCGCAGCGGCGCGTTCGGGATCATGGTGACGGACACTGCTCCAGGATACTTGACAGGCACAGCAGTCGCGTAGTCAGCGGTCCACAAGTCGCTGGCTGACGACCTTTGAGACGCCGTCCCCGCGCATGGTGATGCCGTAGAGGGCGTCGGCTACCTCCATGGTGCGCTTCTGGTGGGTGATAATCAGAAGCTGGGACGCCTGCCGCAACTCGTTGTAGATGTCCAGCAGGCGACCCAAATTGACGTCGTCCAAGGCGGCCTCGACCTCGTCCAGAATGTAGAAGGGGCTGGGACGGGCGATGAACAAGCTGAGCAGGAAGGCCACCGCCACAAGCGACCGCTCGCCGCCGGACAGCAGCGACAACCGCTTGATCTTCTTGCCGGCCGGCCGGGCCTCGACATCCACGCCCGTCAGCAGGGCGTCGGACGGGTCGGTCAGAATAAGGCGGCCCTCACCACCGGGGAACAACCGCTCGAAGACGCGGGCGAACGTCTCGGCGACGTCACCGTAGGCCTGTGTGAAAACTGCCTGCACCTGAGCGTCGACCTCGTCGATGATGCCCAGAAGGTCGGTGCGGGTGCGCTTGACGTCGTCCAATTGCTCGGCAAGGAAGGCGTGACGCTCGCTCATGGCGTCGAACTCCTCCAGCGCCAGTGGGTTGACGCGCCCGAGGACGGCCAAGTCACGCTCGGCCTGGCGCACCCGGGTGAGTTGCTCTTCGCGCACATACGGTTTGGTGACCGGATCACCATCCGGCTCGGACGGGTCGGGCGGAAGCGGGACGGGGATTTCCGGCCCATATTCGGCCACAAGCACGTCGGCCTCTAGGCCGAGTTCACTGAGAGCCCTTTCGGACAGTGTCTCGACGCGCATCCGCTGCTCAATGCGGGCCATCTCGTCGCGGTGCGTCCCCTCTACCAGGGCGTCAAAGGCCGCGGACCGCTCACGGGTGGCCGCCCGGGTACTGCTCAATGCCGCCTGTGCAGCGACGCGTGACGCCTCGGCGTCCGCCTTGGCCTCGCCGGCCTTCACGACCGCGGCATCGACCACCCCGGCCAGCCAAAGTGCCGCAACGCGCACACACTCGGCAGTTTCGGCTTCGCGACGCAGGCGCTCGGCCCGCTCGACGGCCGCTACTCTCTGAGCACGCTCCTGCGCGGCGGCAGCGAGCAGGGCATCGGCCCGGCCCGCCAAGGCCGCGGCGCGCTCCTCCAAGGTACGCAGCCCCAGCCGGGCCTCCATCTCGCCCTCGCGAGCCTGCCGCGCGGCCTCTTCCGCGGTGTCCTTGTCGACGGGGTCCGGCTCGACGGCCTGCTCGTCACCGGTGGCGCCGGCCAGCCTGGCCTCCAGCCCGGCCAGGGCTGCCTCGTCGTCCTCGCGGCCATGCGCGGCCTCTTCCAGTGACGCCTGCAAACGTCCGGCTTCGGCGGCCGACGATGACGCCTTCTGCTTGGCGGCACTCAACCGCTCGGCCAGGGCTGCCACGGCAGCCGACGCCTGGTTAAGCTTGGCTAAAGCCTCGTCGCGTCGCGCCTGGGCTGACTCCACGCCCGCCTGGGCGTCCGCCATCTCGGCTCGCAGATCGCCGGCGGTGCGCTGGGCCGGGGCCAGGTCCTCGTCGGTTTGACGCAGGGCCGCCTGCGCTTGCAACTCGCCTTCCAGCACATCGGCGCCGCCGCGCAACGCCCAACTGGTGACCACATCGCCGTCGCGGGTCACCGCAGTCAAGCCCTTCTGCGCAGCCACCACGCTGACAGCTCGGGCCAAGTCTTCAGTCACGACGACGCCGGCCAGCGCCTGCGACAGCGCCCCAGCGAGGTCGGAGTCCGCCTTCACAACGTCAACGGCCCAGCGGGCGCCGTCCGGGGTCTGGGTTGCCTTGTGTGCCGCGACACCGCGCAGCAACAGCGCCGCCCGGCCTTTGTCGGAGTTCTTCAGCGTCTCGACCGCGCGGCGGGCAGCCGCCAGATCGTCAGCCACGATGGCCTCACCGAGGGGGCCCAGTGCCGCCGCGATGGCGGCCTCCCAGCCTGCCTCCACACTCAGATGGGCGCCCACCCGCCCGGCGATACCGGCGACGCCGGCGTCCTTCAGTTGCACCGAGACGTCGGGCCCCAGGCTCAGTTCCAAAGCCTCGCGCCGGGCACTGAGCGCCGCCACCAACTGGTCGGCGGCGATCGCGCGCTGCCGCAAAGCCTCGTTTGCGTCGACGGCCGCCTGCCAGGCTGCCTCAGCTTCTTGGACGGCCTCGTCGAGGCCTTCCTGCCCCGCCTCCAGCGTGCCGGCATCCACCTGGATTGCCTCGTACTCGGCGGTTGCCTCGGCGGTCCGGGCCTCAGCCTCAGCCAGCGAAGCACGCAGGCGCTCGTCCGTGGCAAGACGGGCCTCCAGCCGAGACCGGATTGCAGCCACCTGACCGGTCAACCGGGCCAAGCCTTCGCGTCGGTCGGCAGCCGCCCGCAGAGCCAGGCTGTAGGCCCGCTCAGCCGACTCGGCCAGCTTCTCGGCTTCGGCCCGCACCTGGCTGGCCTGATCCAACGCCGCCGCAGCAGCTTCGATGTCGACGCGCAAACCCTCCTCGGCGGCGCGCATGTCGCGGGCCTCCGACTCCCAGGCGTCCGGGTCACGCAGGCTGGTCGGCTGGGCGCGGACGTCGACCTCGTGCGCCACCCGCTCGGCGGCGATCGAAAGGGTCGACGCGACGCGCTCACGCAGCCCCGTCAACTGATACCAGACCTCCTGTGCCTGGCTGAGATTCGGCATTGCCGCCGACGCCAGCTCCTCGGCGTGCTCCTCGGCCTGGCGGGCCTCACCCAAGGCCCTCTCGGCGGCGGACTGAAGTGCGTCGCGCTCTGCCTCGGCCAACTGATCGGCGGTCAGGGCGTTCATCGCCGTGGCCAGATCGTCGGCCAGCAGTCTGGCCCTGGCGTCGCGCAGTTCGGCTTGCACGCCGGCCGCCCGACGCGCCACCTCGGCCTGCTTGCCCAGCGGCTTGAGCTGACGCCTGATCTCGCCGATCAAGTCCGTCAAGCGGGTCAAGTTCGCCTGCGTCGTCTCGAGTTTCCGCTGCGCCTTTTCCTTGCGACGGCGATGCTTCAACACGCCGGCCGCCTCTTCAATGAAGCCGCGCCGCTGTTCGGGTGTCGCGTTCAAAATCGAGTCGAGCTGGCCCTGACCGACGATGACGTGCATCTCGCGGCCCATGCCGGTATCGCTCAACAACTCCTGGACGTCGAGCAGACGACACGTCTGCCCGTTGATCGCATACTCGGAACCGCCGTTGCGGAACATCGTGCGCGATATCGTCACCTCTGTGAAATCGATGGGCAGCGCCTCGTCCGTGTTGTCGATCGTCAACGTCACCTCGGCGCGTCCCAACGGCGGACGAGATGACGTACCGGCGAAGATGATGTCTTCCATTTTGCCGCCACGCAGCGACTTGACGCCCTGCTCGCCCATCACCCAGCTCAGGGCGTCGACGATGTTCGACTTGCCAGAGCCGTTAGGCCCGACGATAGCCGTGATGCCCGGCTCGAAATGCAGCGTCGTCGCTGATGCGAACGACTTGAAGCCGCGCATCGACAGCGTCTTTAGGTACACGGCACTTCCTCCCCCTGCGAAGCCTGCCGCTGGCTGGCCACTTCAGCCGCATGATGCTTGAACGTCACCATACGGTTGATGAGGAAATTGACCGGCGTGCCCACCAGGACACCCGCCAGTTGGCCCCAGTATTCACGGGCATGGAAACCCGTGTCGTTGAACCAGCCAGTCAGGTAGATCGGCGACCCGGGGTGCGTCAGCGCCACCTTGACGACAAAGCCCACCAGCGCGCCCGCGATGCCAGAAACAAAGAACATCACCCAGCCGCGCAACCAAGCCCGCTGCGTGCCCTTGAACGTCCACCACCGGTTGAGCTGGTAGTTCGTGGTGTTCGCGATGACGAAGGCCACCACATAGACGATGTAGCTGTAGCGAACGGCAAACTCTCCGCCAAGCGACCACACGGGCATGCGGGCGTTGGCGGCGCCACCGTTCAGCTTGTTCATAACAAAAGCGATCAGCATGTTGACGACCACACCAGACGCGCCAACCAGGCCGAACTTGACGAACTGCAGCACCCAGGCCCGTTTGAAGAGGGGGACGGCGTTATCACTGCTCATCTGGCACCAGCATTTCGTAGGCATAGCGCGCCGCCCACTGCTCGGCGTGTTTCTTCGAATGACCCTCGCCGTGCGGGAACTCGCGCTCGACCAAATGTACCCAAGCGGTGAAGTGCTTGTCATGGTCGGGGCCGGATTCCGTGACTATGTACTCCGGCGCGCCCAGCCCAAGACTTGCCGCAAGCTCCTGCAGCGACGTCTTCCAATCCAAGCCGGCGCCCAAGGTGGCAGCATGATCAACCAGGGGCGCGAACAGATGATGGACGAACTTGCGGGCGCCGTCCTCAGATGTCAGCCACAGGGCACCTATAAGGGCCTCCGTCGTGTCGGCCAAAATGGATGTCTTGCCCCGTCCGTTGGTTGTCTCCTCGCCCTTGCCCAGATGGACAAGACGACCGATACCCAGCCCGCGGGCCACATCGGCCAGTGACGACGCCGAGACCGTCGCCGCCCGCAGCTTCGCCAACTGGCCTTCGGGCATGTCAGGGAAGCTGCGATAAATGTAGTTGGTGACGACGATCCCAAGCACGGCGTCGCCCAGAAACTCCAAACGCTCATTGTTGGGCACATGGTCGTGCTCATAGGAATAGCTGCGGTGAACCAACGCCAACTCGCGTAGTTCAGGGTCGATAGTGATGCCGAGCTCACTCAGCACGGCATCGAATGAAGCGGGCGCGGTGCCGTCTTCAGACGTCGGCACGATCAGACGTCGAGAACTTGCCGCCGGTCGTTACGCGGCCCATACTGCCCGCACTCGGGGCAGGCGGTGTGCGGCTGATGCAAAGCCCCACACGCCGGATTGGCGCAGGCGACCAAAGCCGGAGCAGTAGCTTTCCATTGTGAGCGACGCGCACGAGTATTGGCGCGTGACATCTTGCGCTTGGGGACGGCCACCGGTTACTCCTTCTTAGATTCTGCAAAGACAACTGATCCAGTATACCCGATGACAACGAATACCGCGGTGTCAGCGCAACTGACCGAGTTTGGCCCAGCGGGCGTCGACGGGTTCGTCGTGGCTGTGACCAGGATCCTGGTTCAGATCGGCGCCACAGATTGCGCACAACCCGGCGCAGTCGTCGCGGCACAACGGGCTGAAAGGCAGGCTGAGCACCACGGCCTCGCGCAGCGCCGGGTCCAGGTCGATGAAGTCGTCGACAACGAACAGGGCGTCATCAACCTCGTCGTCATCGTCCTGCCCCGGCTGCGGGCCCCGTCCCGGGTAGAAGAATAGCTCCTGAAGATCGAAGCTGGCGTCCCGCGTGAACTCCGTCAGGCAGCGGGCGCACTGCCCCGCCAGCGTAAGCGCGACGACGCCCTGCACGAACACCCCGTCGCCAGCCGATTGGCAGGTGAAATCGATCGCCATGGGCGAGCCCTCCGGCACACCGATCATGCCGACCACCAGCTCGGCCGGGGCTGGGACATCCAGATGCTTGGCTATCTGCTCGCCGGGGTGCCGACCCAAACTGCGTAGGTCGACCATCAGTGGATGGGGACGGGTTTTGGTCATCGCTGCTCCATCTTTGTGCGGATTGCTGCGGCCACGGCTGGGGTTACGAAGGGGGTGATGTCGGCGCCGTTGCTGGCCACCTCACGCAGCATCGACGAGCTGATCGCGCCGTACGCCCGGCTGCCGGGCAGAAGCACGGTCTCGATGCCAGACAAGGCTGTGTTGAGCTGGGCCATGGGCAATTCATAGTCGAAATCCGACGAGAACCGAAGCCCTTTGACTATCACTTTGGCACCCTGCTGGGCGCAAAAGTCAACCAGCAGCGCGTCGATGGGGGCCACGACGACATTGGCTAGGTGCGCGACGGCGCCCCGCACCAAGGTGAGGCGTTCGTCCAAGCTGAACATGTAATTCTTGGTGGTATTGCGGCCAACACCGACGACAACGCGGTCGAAAATCGCGGCGGCCCGCTCGATGACGTCCAGATGCCCCAGCGTCACCGGGTCGAACGACCCGGGGCAACAGGCGATGACGGGCGACTCGGCACTCATGTGGCCTCCTGGGCGAAATAGACGACAGTTTCACCGTATCGCCTAAAGCCCCATGACGCCAACCCAGCCGGCCAGATCGGCGGTTCGCCACGCCCCGATCGCTCGACGGCCACAATGCCACCCGGCGCCAGCCACCCGGTGACGAGACACAAGACACCGTTCATGGTCTCTGACGGCAAATCGTAGGGCGGGTCAAGCCAGACAATGTCGAAAACTGGATGCGAGCCGTTTTTGAGGAACTCCGCCACGGATGCCCGCGCGGCTTCGACGCCAAGCCCGGTGGTTGATGCGTTGGCCCGGATCGCGGCGACCGCAGCCGATGCGGAATCAACCGCCACCGCCTTGGCCGCACCACGGCTCATGGCCTCAACAGCCACAGCGCCCGAACCGGCGAAAAGATCCAGCACAGACAGCCCGGACAACTGGCTTTCGGCAGGGCCCCCGGCTGCACCAGCCCAGTCGGCCAGCATCGAGAACACAGCCTCGCGCACACGATCAGTGGTAGGCCGGGTGAGTCTGGACGACCCACCGGGCGCCCGCAACGGGACGCCTTTGGCCACGCCGGCAATGACCCTCATCGTCCTCCTTTTCAGTCGCGCCGCAGAGCCGCCACCCAGGCCTCGACATTGTCGGGGATATCTGGGCGCACGACATTGCTCTGGCCCACATAATAGAACACCGCGTCGACCTCGCTGACGTCACAGCCCATGGCCTGCGCCCAGGCGAGACGATAAATGGCCAACTGGGTCGGGTCGGCACTCAGCCCGGCCGATGTTTTCCAGTCGACCAGGTGGAAGCGGAACCCGCCCTGGCCAGCATAGACGGCGTCGATGCGGCCGCGCACCTGCTGCCCGGCGATCACCGCCACGAACGGCGCCTCGATGGCCAGTGGACGCCGGTCCGCGTATGGCCCAGACTCGAACGCCTTCACCAGGTCGGCGATGTCGGCCGATGGTGGCTCCGGCCAGGCCGCGTTGTCGAACCGCTGCTCAACCCAGCGATGGAAGGCAATGCCCCTGGCCACCGCCTGATCGACCAGCCGTGGCATCGGACGCGCCAGCCCCGCAAAGAAGGCCGCCGGGTCACGGTGCCCAAGCAGCAAAGCCGACGCGGACAGCGACCCTGGCACCTCCGGCCGGGCTGGCGGCGCCTCCAACTGTGCGATGCGAACACGCCAGCCCGCCACCCGCCGCGCGTCCTCGGCACTTAGGCCCGCATCGTCGGTTTCGCCGGTGGCGGCCACCACCGCCTGCGCTAGAGCGTCCAGCCTGTGCTGCTCGTCCTCGGGCAGGGTAGACGGCCAGGGCAACGACACCTGGGCGAGCGCCAACGGGTTGGCCTCAGACGGTGGCTGCAGTGTTACAGGACCACCCGTCTGTTCGGCCACCTCGGCCAGCAGGTGGAACAGCCGCGACGGAAGCTTCGGCCTGACCGCGCTCGGACGCCAGCAGGACGCCGACGCCAGCAACACAGCTTTGGCGCGGGACACGGCAACATACGACAACCGATCCTCACTGGCCACCTGATCGCGTTTCAGGTCATCGACGAACTGCATCAAGCCGTCGCGGCTGACCCCCGTCAAGCTGGGCAAACCGGCGGCGTCCAGCCGAAGACGGGACGGCAGTACGGATGGGTTGGTCAGAGGGTTATCGCCCACCCGGTCATTGGGGAACACACCTTCCACCAGCGCGGGCAAGGCGACAACCTGCCATTCGAGGCCTTTGGCCTTGTGAACGGTCAATAGCTTGACCGAGTCGTCCTGGCTGGGTGTGGCCTGGTCGAGGCTGCTGCCGTATGTCGACTCGTCCGCCAGCCAGCGCAGCAAGCTTGTCAACGTCAGGCCGGTGCCACCGACATGGTCGGCCACATGCGAAACGAACCGACGCACCTGCGGCGCGATCGATTCCGACCAGGAGGAAGGCACATCCAGTTCGGCACCAAGGCCGATCAACTCGACGGCGATGCGCACCAGATCCACCGCCGACTCGTGACGCTGCCGGCGCATCGCCTTGATTCGCGACCCCAAACGCTGCAGCCTTGCCCGTCCCGGGGCGCTGACGCCGTCCCCCGGGTCGAAAATAGCGCCCAACAAGGTGCCGGCGCCACCGCGAAGCTCGCGCGAGCGGCGAGCCAGCGCGGCCATATCCCGCGGCCCCAACCCGCAGGCCGGCCCGCTGACCAACTGGGCGGCGGCGGGGTTGTCGCCGTCGTCGGCCGCCAACCTGAGCAGGGCCACAACCGCGGCGATTTCCGGCAGCGCCAGCAGGCCGCCCAGGCCAACTATCTCGACGGGCACACCCAGATCCGTCAGCGCCTTGTAGAACGGCGGAATGTCGAGATTGCGGCGCAGCAGAACGGCCACCTCGCGCCAGGCGGAAGCCTCACCACCCCGTCGGGCCTCAACGATTCGCGAGGCGACGGCTGCAACCTCCTGGGGCCAGGTGTCGAAGGTGGCTGCCTCGATGCGGGCAGGAGGACGGGACGGGTCGACCTCAAGCAGGTTGCCAACCGAATGATCATCGTCAAGGCGCGCGGCTATCTCGTTGGCCGCCGTTACCACGGCTGCCCCGCTGCGTCGGTTTATGGTCAGCGAAAAGCACGGCGGACGACTGCCGTCGGCCATCGGGAACAGACCGGGGAAAGCACCCATGTTGTCGCTGGCGGCGCCACGCCAGCCGTAGATCGCCTGCAAAGGGTCGCCCACGGCGGCAACCGGATGGCCACGCCCCTGCGAAGTGCTCGGCCCGGAGAACAAGGAGGCCAACATCGCCGCCTGGGCGGCGGAGGTGTCCTGGTACTCGTCCAACAGCACGACCTTGAAGCGTTCCCGCAGCGCGGCACCGACCTGCGGTACTTCGCCAGCGAGGCGGGTGGCCGCCGCCTGCAGGTCGGCAAACTCAACTGCCCCGGCGGCCCGTTTCAACTCGCGATAACGGCGCACAAGCATCACCAACTCGGCCCGCTGAGCGGCCACACCGGCTGCATTGATGACGTCCTTATATGGCCCGCCCCTGTGACCCGGGGCAACTTCACAGGCTTGGGCGAAGTCAAGCGCTTCCGCCACCACCGCATCTGGCACAGCCAGATGCCCCGCCATCTGTTGGTCAAGCTTCATGACCCGATTGGCCAGGGTTGGCAGCGGGGTGGTTCGCAGCACATCCGGTGTGAAACCCGGGTCGTCAATCGCCTGATCAACCAACTGATAAGGTTCGGCGCCCGTCATCAGCAAGCCGGTGCCGTCCTGCCCAAGGCGCAGCCCCTGCCCGGCCAGCAGGGTCGCGACGAAAGCGTCATAGGTGAAAACCGACGGCGCGTCGTCGTCGATTGGCAGCGGCAGACGGGCCAGCGCCGCCGCGATCCGTTGCCGCAGCTCACCGGCAGCACGCCGGGTGAAGGTGAGCCCGAGCACCTGGCCCGGCTCAACCTGGCCCGTGCCGACAAGCCACACCACCCGGGCCGCCATGACCGTCGTCTTGCCCGTGCCGGCCCCCGCGACGATCAGGCTGGGTGTTAGCGGGGCTGTTATCGCGTTCAACTGCTCGTTGGAGAAAGGCAATTCCATCAGCCGTGCAAGATCGCCTGGGCTTCTCAAAGACTCAGCCATTGACAACCCCCAATGATTGCACCGGGCAGCCGTCCTGGAAGGCGCAATAGCGGCACTTTGCGCCCGGCGTGGCGTCGAAGCGTTCCGCTTGCAGAATAGCTGCCACCTGGCCCAGGCGTGACAAGATGCCGCCTTCTGGCTCGTCGGTGACCGGGTCGACGTGGCAGCCAACATCGCTGAACGCCCGCAGGCGCGGGTCGACGCACGGCCACACCAGCTCGGGCGGCGCGGCGCGACGCACACCAGGCGCCAAGTTCTCGAAAACACCCTGTTCGACGGCCAGCCGGTATATCGCCATCTGATCCAAATGTGCCTTGGGCTCGGCCGTCCGAGCTGTTTTGAAATCGATGACCACGAGGCGCCCCGACATGTCCATCTCAAGACGGTCGACCCGTCCGCTGACTTCCACCTGGCCGGCCGGCGTCGTCACCTCTGTGCGGAAATCGATCTCCGTGCCCAACAATCGGCGACCCTTTCGCCCGTCGCGCCACACAAGAAACCTGGCAACCGCGTCTTCGAGGTCCTGGCGGCCGGAGGACGACTGCCAAGCCGCCCTGTAGGGCAGGGTACTCCAGGCTTGCTCGACTTGATGCCAAACGTCATCGCCCGGCTGACCGGTGGAAAGGGCATCGAACACAGTGTGCGCCACCGACCCGAACCCCATTGCCACCCCGGGTGGTGGTGCGCCCCCGCCGGTCTGCATGAACCAGGCACGCGGGCAAGCCAGCAGCCCCGCAACCGAGGTGGCCGTTATGTGGGCCGGCCCCGACCCGACAATCGGGCGCTGCCCCGGCGTCAAACCACCCACCCACCACCAGTCGTGCGGGTCGCATCGCAAACTTGCCAGCTCGGCTGCGGCCGCCGAGACCAGCCCAGGCGCCTCATCGGGAGACATCGCCACGCCGCGCAACTCCCCCACCAAAGCCCGCGTCGACATGCCCGCAGCCGGCGCCGCCTCGGCCTGCCAAGGCGCCGCCACGAGCCCCATGCCCACAGCGAAGCGCGACAACGTGGCCACCTCCGAATCCGCCCCCGGCGAGCCGGTGACTATCAGGTGTTGCGACGCCCGGGTGGCGGCCAAGGTGAACAGACGTCGCTCCGCACCCATCTGTTCACGACGCCCCAGCACCGGGCCGGAACCGCCGACCTCCAGCCTTTCCGGCTCGAGAAGCGAGTCCGTCCAGCCGTCGGCCGGCCAAGCGCCTTCCGCCGCGCCGACGACGGCCACCACCGGCCAGCCACGCCCCTTGGCCTGGTACGCGCTCAACACCGTCACCGCGTTGCTCACCTCGGACTCACGAGCCCTGTCCCGCTGCACCACCTGCTGCGAGACAGTGTCGACCAACGCACCCACCGCCTCGGCGCCACGACGCCCCGACAGCGTGGCGGCCAAATCAAACAAGGCGATGACGGCGTCTAGGTCACGGTTGGCCCGCAGTGCATCCTCTTGGCGCCCCAAGGCAGCCTCGCGTAGGCGTTCGGGCCAACCAGCCAATGTCCAGACACCCCAGGCCACCTCATCGGGTGACATCTCTTCCAGCCGCCCCGCCAGATCGGCCAGCCCAGTCAACGCCGCCCTTGCCGAACCCCATACTTCGGCGTCCCCCTCGGCTGGGCACTCGGAGCCCAGACCGGTCACCACGATTTCTTGCCAACCATCGGATGGGCTGATCAGGCTGGCCAACTGACGCAAGTCGACTTCGTCAAGGCCGACCAGCGGCGAGCAAAGCACCCGGACCCACTGGTCAGCGGGTGCCTGCGGGGTGATCAGCAGGCGTAACGCCAACATGAGCACTTTGATGGCAGGCACGTCCGCCAACGCCAACAGTTCACCCTCAACGCGCACCGCCAGGCCGGCAGCCGCGAGACCGGAGGCCAGACGTGCCACCGCCGGGCCGGACTGACGGGCAATCACCGCCATCTGTGACCACTCGGCGCCGCTTGCCCGGGCCAGCCAGAGCCTCTGCGCCACCGCCGCCGCCTCATCGTCTTGGCTATCGACCATCAGTGCCTCACGGGCAGCAGGCACCCGCCAGTTCCCGGGCAGGTCGATGACGGGCGCCGGGCCGCCGGCACCGGCGAATTCCGCCGGAAACCGTCGCAAGGCGGCCGGCCAAGCCCCACGGAAGTTGAACACCGCCGTTGACGCGTCCCCGAATGCCGTCACCGGCACGCCACAACGCCATATATCGCGCAACAACGCGACCACCGACTCATCGGATTCGGCGAATTCGTCGACCAGCACCACATCCGTGTGGGCGCGAACTGACGCTTGCACGTCCGGCTCAGCCAACAGCGCGCGGCAGCGGTGCACCAACTCGGCATAGTCGAGAACACCTTCGGCGTCCAGCACGTCAAGATACTCACTGAAGAACCTGGCTGCCGAAACCCAGTCGTCACGCCCGGCCGCCCGCCCGGCCTGCGCCAAGCCGTCCGGCCCCATACCCAGCTGACGCGTTCGCGCGAGTAGGAACCTCAACTGGGCAGCAAAAGACGGCGTCGTTACCGCCTGGGCCAGATCGGGCGGCCAGTCATCGGGCGAGTTCAACAACTCCCGCACCCGGTATTCCTGCTCGGGTGCGCTGATGAGCTTCCACGGGGCTTGACCGGGCGGAGCCGAACTCTGCAACAACGCCTGAGCCCAGCCATGGGGCGTGGTAATGCGCAACCCCACCTGGGCGCCCCCGGTCGCTTCCATGATTTGACGGCGCAGGCGCTGGGCGGCTGGACGGGCGTGAGTCAGCACCACGATGCGGCCAAGCGGCACGGCGTCGCATGCGAGCCTCGACACGGCCGCCACTAGGGCGGTTGTTTTGCCCGAGCCGGGCCCGCCTGTCACCAACAGGCAACCCGAACGTCCAACGACCCAGTCGACGACCGCACGCTGGGCGCCGTCCAGTACGACGCCGGTGCCTGCAGTGTTGCTCATACCCACAATGCAACCATGCCGCACCGACAAAAACCGTCCAAGTATGTGGATTGGTTTGCAGGAAGCGGCCGGTTGTGGCACTCTTGACACCGTGGGTTGCTTTTTCATCTGCAGCCCACAGGTTTGATTTTGACCCGCGCTTCTTAGGAGATACGAATGGCAACCGGAACCGTTAAATGGTTCAACGCCGAAAAAGGTTACGGCTTCATACAGCCGGATGGCGATGAGAGCGACGTCTTCGTTCATCATTCCGCCATTGAGATGGACGGATTCCGCAACCTCGCGGAGGGCGCCCGCGTCCAGTTTGAGACGACTCAAGGCCCGAAAGGCAAACAAGCCGAACACGTTGTGCCCATCGCTAGCTAACACTGGGTGTGGTACTTGAAATGACGCCTGCTGACGCCGGAGACTCGACCCCCGTTGGCGACGATTGGGAACAGACGACGGGGGATCGCGACAGTTTTGTGTTGCGCCCCACAGTGTGGGCGGGGGGAGCCAGTGATGTTGGCATGCGCCACTCCCCCAACCAGGACGCCATCGCCTTGGCCGCTGGTAGCGGCACTGAAGGCGACGCCATCGCCGTTGCCTGCGTCAGTGACGGCGTCTCGACATCACTCCATTCGGAGGAAGCCTCGGCTCTGGCCGTTGGCGTCGCCTGTGACTACCTGACCGGCAAGCTGCGCGAAGCCGGGCCGACTTTCAGCGAGGCTGACGCGCTGGTCGAAGCCTTTTCTCGAGCCAATGACGCCATCCTGGAGGCATCTGGGGTGACGACGGCGGGCACCTGGGCCTGCACCCTGATTGTGGCGATGGTATGGCACGAAAAGGCCGTTGTGGCAAACATCGGCGACTCCCGCTCATACTGGATGCCCGACGACGGCGAGCCGCTGCTGCTCAGCACCGACGACTCAATGGCCCAAGCGCAAATCAATCTCGGTATCGACCGCGAGATCGCGGAATCCAGCTCAGGAGCCCACGCCATCACCAAATGGTTGGGACCCGGCTCGAGTGACGTCACACCTACAATGACGTCACTCGAGATCACGGAACCTGGCTGGTTGATGACTTGCACCGACGGGCTGTGGAATTACGCGTCGGACCCTGCCATCATGGCGACTGCGCTCACAAAAGCCATCGAAGCCGAACAGGCCAAGGGCAACGACCCCCAGTCTTGGGCCGTCTGTTGCCAACTGGTCGATTGGGCCAATGACCTCGGTGGCCACGACAACGTCACCGTCACCCTGATGCGGCTCGAGCCTATCGGGTAAAATGGGCCTAATGGAAATCAAGATCGGTATCGCCGATGTGGCGCGCGAGGTTTCAATTGACGCTGACCAAGGCGTTGACGACATCGTGCAGGCGTATCGCGACGCGTTGTCCGCACCAGGCGGATTGTTGCACCTGACCGATCCCAAGGGACGCCATCTGGTGGTGCCAGCCACTCGCGTCGCTTACCTAGATCTCGGCTCGCCGGAACACCGCCCTGTCGGTTTCGGTGCCGCAGAGCAATGAAAGTAGCCCCATGACAGACCCTCTAACGGGTGACCTCAGTATGGCCACCACGTCAAACTTTGCCGACCTCGGTGTCGACCGTCCCCTGATTGATGCGCTGAAGGAAGTCGGCATTGAGCACCCCTTCCCGATCCAGGAGATGGCCATACCGATCGTTTTGAGCGGTGCAGACATCATCGCTCAGGCCCGCACCGGCACGGGTAAGACGCTGGCCTTCGGCCTGCCGCTGCTGCAACACGTCCTGCTGCCAGGCGACGACGACTTCGACGAACTGGAGAACCCCGGCAAACCGCAGGCGCTGGTGCTGACGCCGACACGCGAGTTGGCTTCACAGATCACGGTCGAACTGACCGCTGCCAACAAGCTGCGAGGGGCCAAGCTGCTGACCGTCTATGGCGGCGTCGGGTACGACGACCAGGTCGATGCCTTGAAGAGCGGCGTCGATATTGTGGTGGGCACGCCTGGGCGCATTCTCGACCTGGCCGGCAGCCACCGGCTGGATTTGTCGAACGTCGTCCACCTGGTGTTGGACGAGGCCGACGAGATGCTCGACATGGGCTTCCTGCCGGATGTCGAGGCCATCGCCGACCTGTGCGGGACGCCGCGCCAGTCGCTGCTGTTCTCCGCAACAATGCCGGGCCCGATCATCGCCATGGCCCGCGCCCGCATGCATCAGCCCGTCCACGTGCGGGCCGAAGGCCACGACGCCATGCTGACGGTGCCCGAAACCACCCAGTTCGTCTATCAGACCCACGACCTTGACAAGCCGGAAATCATCGGCAAGCTTCTTCAGGCACCGACCGTCGCAAAGGTGATGGTGTTCACGCACACCAAGCGGTCGGCGCAGCGGCTGGCAGACGAGTTGGACGACCGCGGCTTCAATGCCGTCTCGATCCATGGCGACCTAACGCAGCAGGCCCGCGAGCGGGCGCTCAAGAAGTTCCGAAAAGGTGAGGCCCAAGTGCTGGTCGCCACCGATGTGGCCGCCCGCGGTATCGATGTGGCCGGAGTTTCACACGTCATCAACTACGAGTGCCCCGACGACGAGAAGACCTATGTACACCGCATCGGGCGCACCGGCAGGGCCGGCTCATCCGGCGTGGCGGTGACATTCGTCGACTGGGCCGACATCACGCGCTGGCGCGTCATCAACAAGGCGCTCGACCTGGACTTCGGCGAGATCGCCGAATCGTACTCCACGTCACCGCAACTGCTCGCGGACCTGGGCATCCCCGAGGGCATCAAGGGGCGGCTGGCTCAGGCCCGTCCCCGCGAGGAAGTCGAGTGGCTGGACGACCACCATAGGCGCGGTGACCATCATGGCAAGGGCCGCCACGATAAGGACGGGCGCCACGGCAAAGGTCGGTCACACGACGACCGGGACGCC
>WQYR01000031.1 GCA_009781145.1 Propionibacteriaceae bacterium
CGTCGTGTTGAGGTTGACGTCCCAATAGCGCAGGGGCTGAGCCACCGACTCGCCGACGGCTTTGAGCCCTGCCAGGTGGATCACCGCGTCCGGCCGGTGTTCCTCGAAAACCGCCGTCAGGCCTGCCTGGTCGCGTACGTCCATCTTGTAGAAGGACGGCGTGACACCCGAAACCTGCCCGATGCGCCCGATGACGGATTCCTTCGAGTTCGACAGATCGTCAACAATCACCGCCTGATGCCCAGCCGCAATCAACTCGACGGCCACGTGACTGCCGATGAACCCGGCCCCGCCGGTTAGGAGAACTCGCACTTGGCCAAGTCTAGTCGCCGTTAAGAACCGCCCGAATGGCGTCCTTGGCCGCCGCCAAAGACTTCTGGTCGGGATTCATGACATACAGTTTCTGATGCGGATAGCTGCATGTGTAGTTGGACATATCCGCGCCTGTGACGCTCATGGATTTCACAGTCCAGTTGGTGCCGGTTGAGATTTGCCGTTTGACTTGCGCGGAAATCTGATCGGGCGTCATGGATGTCTGGATTGATCCGGAGATCGCCGAGACGATGCCGGCGTAGTTCATCAGCGAGCTGGGCTGGGTGGCTTTCTTCAAAATGGCGGTGATGACGGCCTGCTGGTCGGCCCCGCGCCCACGGTCGCCGCCGGGCACGTTGTGCCGTTCCCGAGCGAATGCCAGAGCGTGCACGCCGTCCAAATGGTTCATGCCGACGGTGAAACTGGGGCACGAGTCCAGATCCTGGCATGCCCCTTGCGAAGCTGTAAACGCCCACTGAGAGTCGACATCGATGCCGCCGAGCGCGTCCACCACGGTCACCAGCGACGAGAAGTTCAGCCGCACATAGTAGTTGATGTCGATGCCGTACAGAGCGTTCAGTGTGTCGACAGACACGTTGATGCCGTAGACGCCCGCGTGGGTGAGCTTGTCAGGCAGGTCACAGTTCGGCATGTCGGCCAGCGTGACATAGAAGTCGCGCGGCGTGTTGACCAGCAGCACGTTGCCCGTCTGTGGGTTGACGACCATCAGTTGGTTCACGTCGCTGCGGGATCGACTGGCGATCGGGCCGGCAGTGTCGATGCCACTTATGTAGACGATAAACGGCTGGTCCACGCTGGCCGGCGGCCGCGGGGTGAAGGTGCCGCCTGGCATGGTTGATGCGCCTGGCACCTCGAAAGTCCACAACACTTGGACTTTCGCGAAATCCGTGGCGTCAGCGTCGGAGAAAATCTGCCAGTAGCCATCTTGAATGACCACACTGGTGTATTCGCCGGTCAGCAGGTTGTTGACGGCCGTTGACCAATCGTCCGCGACCACGAAAGTTACACCACTTACCAGGTCATTGACGCCCTGCCGAACCGCATCCTGGTTGTGATCCGTGCCATCGAAACCCATCTCGGTGTTGGCAAGGCCGGCAACTGACGACGGCCCCGACATTAGTCCGATTACGTCGTAGACGACGGTGTCCTCTACGGGAGGCTGGATATTCTGGATCATCCGGTTGTAGCCGTTGCCAACGTACGCCACGGTTGAGTTGACGAGGATGAGCAGTAACGAGATCATGATGCCGACGACGTATCGCGTTTGCCGCGCGGCGATCCGGGAGCTTAGCAGCAGGCCCGCGAGAGCCGCCCCTAACATGCCATCCAGTGTGGCGGCGGTGACCAGCAGTCCGGTTGACAACACGTTCATTCGAACCAAGACGAGGACGAGCACCGCTAGGCTGGCAGCAAGCAAGCCGACAAAAACGAATGCAACAATGCTGCGGGCGAGAGTCGGGGGCTCGTCCCGTTCGGCTGATATCGTCGCCCCGATCCGAGACGTCTGCTCGTCAGGCTCGTCGGGTTCGTCGTCGAAGAAGCTGTAGCCAGGCTCGGCGGGCCACGGGGTGGTGTCGACGGGCGTCGGCACGGGGTCGACGGGCGCCATGGGGGCGGGCTCAACCGGTGCAGCGACCGCCGGCTCAGTTGGTGCAGCAATCACCGGTTCGACTGGAGGGGCAACGACCGGTTCGACTAGTGCAGCGACCACCGGCTCAGCCGGTGCAGCAATCACCGGTTCGACTGGATGGGCAACCACTGGTTCCACCGGAGCGGCGATCACCGGCCCAACTGGTGGTGGAATCACACTATCCGGTATGAAAAGCTGCTGAGTCGGCCAGTCGTCGGGCGACTGAACTGGTACGGGCCGCCCAGACGACGGGACGAAAACAGAATCGAAAACGCCGCCAACTGGGTTCTGTACAGGTGCGACGATGTCCGACGGTGCAGGTACTGTGATGGCCGGCATTTGACCCGTATTTATGATCGTTTCGTCCAAGACGCGGCGTGGACGGGGGGCCGAGTTCGCGTCGGGTGGTGCAGCCATTTCGTCGGACATGGTTTCATAGTATAGTTGTTGCGTTATACGACCATCGCTTTGTGCTTGTCCGGGAGGGTGTGAAGAGTCGGGTGTGTCCCCTACCGTGGCGAAACGTCGTTCGCGTCGTCTTGCCCTTCCAGTCACCGCGCGATGACCTATGCCTTTATGTAGAGGGTCCACTAAAGACACACGAGTCGCGATTAGTGGCTTCACAAGCGGATTCGTCTGGTGTGATTTCCCGCCGGTCCTATCGCCTCAAGCCCGGTCACGAGGTGTCGTTTGGTACCTATTTCAATGCTTTTCCAGCCAGTTTTTGGTCGGCGTGGACGGTCTGCGAGACAGTGCGTTTGGCCATCACAGTTTCCGGTGACGGCGCTTTGAGGCTGTACCAATCCGACGCGGCAGGCGCCGCTCTCCAGACCACCGAGTGGGCCTTCAGCGGCGACGACCAACACAATACTTTCGACGTGCCCCTAGCCGGCTTTTTTGATGGTGGAATGGTCTGGTTCGATGTGGCGGCACACGACACTCCAGTTATCGTCGAGGAGGCCGCGTGGCAGGTCCAATCCGCGGCGGCTGAGGGCACGGCGAGCATTGGCATCACCACACTCAATCGGCCGGCTGACGTTCTCGAAGTTTTGCGTCAGGTCATGGCCGACGAAGCGGTCAGCCGGCGAATCAACCGAATTCAAGTCATCGACCATGGCGATCAGCACCTCGACGACCTTCCAGATTTCCCCAAGCTCAAGGCTGACTGTGGCGCCAAGCTGGCGTCGATCATCCGTGAACAAAACCTAGGTGGGTCCGGTGGCGCAACCCGCGGCATGATGGCCACCGTCGACGAGGGCCTCAGTGATTATCACATAATCTTGGACGACGACGTGCAACTCGATGCTGAGGCCATACTGCGAATGATCGAATTCGCCGACCACTGCAAAGAACCCACCCTGATTGGCAGTCATTTCATGTCTTTGCTTGAGCCCACCAGGCTGCATTCCTGGGGCGAAGTGATTGACCGTACGCGATTTTTCTGGCACTCGGCTTTGCCCGAAGAAAATGCTCACCTGTTTTCTCGTGTCCCACTTCGCGCCAGCCCTGCCTTGCACAGGCGGCTTAATGTTGATTACAACGGCTGGTGGATGGAATTGATACCCGTCAGCGTCCTTCGTGAAGTGGGCTTTTCTTTGCCACTCTTTATCAAATGGGACGATGCCGAATACGGCCTTCGCGCAAAAGAACATGGCTTTCCGACAGTCACATTGCCGGGCGTGGCGATCTGGCATGTGCCGTGGACAGCAAAGCTGGATGCCCTGGACTGGCAGGCCTATTATCACGCGAGAAACCGCCTGATCGCCGCATTGCTTCACCCGGCGGACGCCACCCCCACTGCGACTCGTGAAACGCTGACCAGCACTGTGAAGCATTTGCTGAGCCAGCAGTATTCGGTGGTCGAATTGCGCAACCAGGCTGTGGCGGATGTGTTGCTTGGGCCCGAGTTTATCAGGAGCACGCTGGCCAGCCGTCTTGACGATATTCGAACCCGGCAAGCAGGCTATGACGACGCCGACATTAGGCCGGCAGTCGACAGTTTCCCGCCGGTGAATGTTCAGCGCCGTCCGCGCCTTCCACTGCCGCAGTCTGTGCGAAACAAGGCCTGGCTTTTGCTATTGGGTTTCACGAATTTGCGCCCGACTCATGTCGCCTCGGCGCCGAACGGGGTGGTTAGCCCGCTGAGCATTGGCTGGAACGACCAGTGGGCCAAACTGGCAAGTCTGGATTCGTGCTTAGTTATGTTGCCAAGCGGTTCGGGTGTTTGTTGGTATCGGCGTTCGCGTCCAGTTTTCCTGCGGCAAATCCGTGAAACCTTGGTGCTTTATGTTCGGCTCCATCACCGTTGGCGGGACCTCGCCAACTCATATGGACATGCAACTGACGATCTTGCCGGATACGAGTCTTGGACAGATGTCTTCGCCCATACCGCCCAGGCTGGCAGGATGACAGCCAAGATGGCCCCAACACGTCTTGATAGCATAGATACCAATGAAACGAACCACAGTTCCGAAGCCAGCCTCTGACGCCGAAGCGGCGCAGCTGAGTCTTCCTGAACTTGCCGCCGCATACGGGCTGGCTCGCATGGGCACGAGACCACCGCTGGGCCGGTACCTGATAGACACCGTGCGGCGCAGCGACTTCATTGCCACGATGGCCGCCTATCGTCTGCGTGCAATGGTGGCGGAAAACCGTCTGGGCCTTGTCTGGTATGTAATCCGACCGCTTCTCGACGCCGCAATCTACGGTTTCATCTTTGGTGTGGTCCAAGGCTCCTCGAGGCCTCCCGACTTTGTTTCATATGTCCTCGTGGGCACCATCATGTTCCGCTTCTTCCAAACATCATTTGCCGACGGCGCAGGCTGCATAGTCGGGTCTCGCGCGCTCATCCAATCACTGGCCTTCCCGCGGTTGACGCTGGTCCTCTCTTTCTTGTTTCAAAACTTCTTGGCTTTTATCCCGCCAGTGGCATTACTTCCGATCATTTTGAGTGCGCTAGGGCATGACGCCAACCGCACCTGGTTCATGATGTTTCCGTTGATTGCGCTATTCTCCGTGTTCTGTACCGGAATTTCACTGATTGCCGCGCGCATCACAGTCCATGTGCGTGATTTCGGGCAACTTGTGCCGGTGATTTCTCGCATCCTTTATTTCTCCTCGGGCGTTCTTTTCAGTGTTGACACTATCTTCAGTGCTCATCCGTTGGTCATGCGACTCTATGACTTTCATCCTCTTTACGTGATGATTCGAATCTCCCGGGGAATCTTGATGGGAGTGCCATATCCTGATTATTACTGGGAGTACTTCGCGATTTGGTCATTCGCAATCGCCGCAGTTGGTCTGATCTTCTTCTGGTTTGCCGAGGAGCGATATGGCCGAGAATGAACCTGTCGTCATCGTCGATGATCTTCATATTGACTACAAAGTGTATGCCGCCGGCAGCAGAGTGGGCGATGATGGTGGCGGAATCTTGCAGACTCAGGTAGGGCGCAAAGGCATACACACTGTTCATGCTTTGCGCGGAGTCTCATTTGTCGCTCACAAGTCCGAATCCATCGGCATCATTGGCGTGAATGGTTCCGGGAAGAGCACGTTGATGCGTGCATTGGCCGGTTTTCTTTCGCCGACCTCCGGCACGGTGTATGCCGCATCCCAGCCAAGCTTGCTCGGCGTCGGAGCTGCGTTAATGCCACAGTTGAGTGGCGCCTGGAACGTGATCCTCGGCTGCCTCGCCAACGGCTTAACGCGGGAGCAAACCAACGAGGAGTTCCCAAAGATTGTCGAATTCTCGGAACTCGGCGAGTTCATCGACTTGCCGATGCGCACCTACTCGTCGGGCATGGGCGCCCGCCTTCGCTTTTCGATTGCGGCGGCGCGAAACCATGAGATCCTGATTGTGGATGAGGCACTCGCCGTCGGAGACCAGAATTTCCGCCTAAAGAGCGAGGCGCGCATCCGCGAAATCCGCGAGGCGGCCGGTACGGTGTTCCTGGTGTCGCATTCAATGGGCTCCATACGTGGAACCTGCTCGCGCACAATTTGGATCAACGAAGGCCTGGTGGAGATGGACGGACCCACGGCAGAGGTTGTCAAGGCCTACGAGGCCAGCAGAAGGGCGGCCTACGCTGCATCAAAGCCAGACGCCGCACCAAAGCCAGCCGCCCCAGCAAGACCAGCCGCAACCCCAAGACCAGCCGCCCCAACGAAACCAGCCGCAACCCCAAGACCAGCCACCCCAGCAAAACCAGCCGCAACCCCAAGACCAGCCACCCCACCAAAACCAGCCACCCCAGCAAAACCAGCCGCCCCACCAGTGCCAGTCGCCCCGTCGGCCCCGAAACAGGAAGTTCCACAGCCAAAAACCAATCCGATCACGCAAGAGCCCAAGCCTGCACCGATCAAAGACCCATTCAATCCGACGCCTCCACCGCCTCCACCGCCTCCACCACCTCCACCACCTCCATCACCTCCACCACCGTCGCTCCTCACGGCCCCATCAGTCGCCAACCCAGCTCCGCCACCATCGGAATCACAGCGTCTCGACATGGCCCAAGCGCTCCAGGCCGAGATAGCGCTTCGCTTGGCCGGTGAATTGAGACCACCCGCACAACCTACCCCAGGTGGGAATGAGCCGACGCCTTCGCCAAGTCGTGCCGTTTGATGGGGATTTGACCACAACCGCATCCAGATAGATCACAAACGCCCGGCTTGACGGTGTCGCTCAGATGGCGTTGTCACTGACAGCATGCGGGTTGACCTCTGGCGGGATATCGGACAGTCCGCCCATTTCCCTGGGAGTCAGTCGTGCATTAGCATCTATCTTGGTGCGGAACGCTGAAACGCGGTCTGTTACCCGAGTGGTCTTTCGCAAACAGGGAGATTGAGCTTCCAGCAACGGAGTGAGGCATGGCAGGACAAGAATTTCGAACGATAGAGTCGCTCAAGCACGTTCGAGACAACACAGTGCTGGTCGATGGGGACACGACCCTCAAGAACACTGTCGTCGAATTCCACGGCGTAGACAACATTTTGCATTTGCACGGACCTGTGCATCTAGACGGTGCGCGACTGCGATTCTACGGAGATGGCTCGGTCATACATATATGTCAGTCAAAACGAACATTTCGGGCATGCGTCAACATCTGGCACTCTGGTACTTTCCACATCGGGCAGGATCACTCCTTCAATGGCGCCAGCTCCGTGATCAGCATTTCAGAGAGAAGCTACGTCTTCATCGGCGATGACGCAATGTTCTCCCAGAGCGTCGTCATCCGCACCGCTGACCCTCATCTGATTTTTGACTGCGAGTCCGGACAGCGTATCAACCCAACCAAGCCTGTAATCATCGGCGACCACGTGTGGCTCGGACAAGAGGTGAACGTTCTCAAAGGCGTGACCATAGGATCCGGATCCATACTGGCCGCAGGTGCCATGATCACCAAAACCCTGCCATCCAATGCGGTCGCTGGCGGGAACCCAGCGCGCGTCATCAAGACCGGCGTATTCTGGTCACGAACCACAGTCCACGCGTTTCGTCCTCTGGACACCGAGGCATCTCAACACATGTCACCGACCCAGTTCACCTACCTCCCCGACAACACGGACGTGTTAACCCACCTCCGAAGTCGCCTCACGTCCGAAACCACAGCTCAGCAAAGGAACGATTTCCTTCTCGAATTCGACAGTCTCCTCACCCATGGTCGTCTCGCAGTCGCCTAAAGCGCGAACCGCCAGCCGGCAGCCTTTTCAGGAAGACCACTCGGTTAACGATCCTTGGGCTTTCCAAACAGTTTCGACGCTGAATTGTGAACACTTCACGATTGGAGTGTCCAATTTCGAAAAGTCGGCGATACCGTTGCCGGCACATTCTCTTCAACGCTAGTCGAAATAGGGCCGCAACACCGAAATTCAGGTATGATAGCTTTGGCATTGTCACCCGCAGTGCCCGACACAACTACCACTGGCAGCAAGTATCCTGCCACCCGGCTGGATACTTGCTGTGTACGGCCCTGTGTGCTCTTCAGGAGGAATTAATGATTACGTTTGTTGCTCTTAGCCAACTAGCTACCATTCAGATTAGTGAGTTGAGTGCTGCCCGAGCGTGTGAGCTGTTTGGAGAGTCCTCCAGCGACTATTTGTATGTGAATGCTGGCAAAGTTCTCGTCGGAGTTCTCAATCGAAAGGACTTCTTCAGTGCCGGTTCCCGCGTTGAGGGTTTGGAAACCCTCAACGCCAGGTACAAACGAATATCCGTAACCGAACCTTTTCGACCTAGGGATCTCAAGCAACGCCAGGAACTGCGAAACAAGGCTGTAAAGATCTTCCTAGAAAGCAAGGACTGTGACCATGTCGTCCAGTTGGGAAGAGGCGGCAATCTCCACGGTGTCTTCATCAAGCAACCTTCCGCGCCACGTGAACGAACCATCACGGAATATGCCGATCTGCGGGGTCGTGGTTGGAGAGGTTTAGGCGGATATCTTCGCGAGCATGGGTGTCAGAATGTTGGTGTCTACTCACCTGGAAAAGACCAGAGAACACGAGATCTTTTCGACACAATGGTGATTCAGGAATTGGCGGCTGATCCAAGAATTCACGTATCCTGGCTCATTACGAACACACTGACGAGTTTGGCTGGGCTTCCCACATGCTCCCTTGATGAGATCTCCAACCACCCCGACCTAGATGCAATTGTTGTCATTGATGATGACATGGTCGACGATGTGAAGTTCCGAACTCAGCAAATGGAGAACACAACTGTCCTTCCCGTGTCGCGAATCGTTGGCGCTGTATACGCGCTTGAAGTTCGACGATCTGACATAGTGGAGCAGTTGCACCGAATTAGGCAGAAAGGCTGTCGCGTCCTATTGGTCGAGACACCAGCTGTTGAGCGTTTGAAGAGGAAGTCCCCTTACGAACAGCTCCTTGTGAGTCGGAAGATATTCTCGTGGCAGGATTTCCTGGACAATGTTGATGAAGTCTTCGATCAATCCTGCTGGAGCCCGCTATTCAGCAAGGAAGACTGGCTAACGAAAATTCGGACCGGACTTTCAGCTCCCACTCCGTACCGCGATTATGTCAAACATGTGGATATTCGATCAGAATTGGAGAACGTGGTAGATGGGATGCGAATGACCGCCGGAGTACCAGACCATCCTCGTGCGAAGATCAAGATTTTTGGCGATTCGGTGACCTTTGGGAGGGCCGTTCCTGATGAGTATTCCGTCGCCTCCCGCCTCCAGTTCCTCCTAAACGAGCGGGGCGAGAACATCGGTGTGGAGAATTTTTCCATGTCAGCTGCCGTGCCTAGCGAGATCGCAAGCCGTCTCCGCGACGCTGAATTTGAAGATTCCGATAGTGTGATCGTCTCTATTAGAGAAGGCAATTTCTCAGAGCAATTGAATCGTCTGGCTGAGGAGAACGACATTCCCGTTTATAGAGCCAGGGGAGACTTCGAGGCGAATCTTGATGGTGACGAACTCTTCGTAGATATGCATCACTTGAGTTTTGTTGGTACCGATCTTCTGGCTCGTCGCATCGATAGTCGTTTGTCTCAGTTGTCCGATGAGTCTGACGTGACGAATCGACGGCCCTTCCATCGGTTGTACTGTATTGAGTATCCAATTGAGCCCTGCAGAGAGTATTTTGATCCGATTGTTAACTCGAAAGAATTTCGAGCCTATTTGCATGGGCTGGAGGAAATGCGTGAGACTGTGAGAGGCGTGGTCGGTTCAATCGTCGTGAACTGCAATCCTTTCACGCTCGGTCATCAATTCCTAATTGAGACCGCCGCCAGCCAATGCGACTTGCTCTATGTTTTTGTTGTGGAAGAGGATCGCAGCGTATTCCCATACAAAGAACGTCTTGATTTGGTTAGAAAGGGCACGGCTCATCTGAACAATGTCCGAGTGCTTCCGAGTGGCAACTTCATTATCTCGGCACTGACGTTTCCGGAGTACTTCATGAAGGGTCAGATGCAAGAAGATCTGATTGACCCTTCACTGGACGTCGAATTGTTTGGGAAGCGTATTGCTCCCGCGTTGGGAATTACTCGCCGCATCGTGGGTGAAGAGCCCCTCGATCGCGTTACCTCCCAGTACAACCAGGCGATGGCAAAGATCCTCCCCCGGTTTGGCATCGATGTGGAGATTATACAACGCAAGGAACAAGGAGATCAGGTCATTTCAGCTAGCCGAGTCCGGAAGCATCTGGAGAATCAAGACTTCGAGTCAATCGCCAAGTTGGTGCCACAGACCACGCTGGACTATTTGAAGGATAACTTCGGTGACCCCGACATCGCCGCCACGAGATTGAAGTCTGACTCACAGCGAACGCAATCCTAACGTGCGGATCATGCCCTGGCGCCTAGTCCCCCGGGTCACCTAGAGATGTGTACTGAATCGGTAGGGGTTTGTTACCGCTGTTACCGCGGCCTTCCGCGCAGTCTCCTCAGGTGGTATCGAGCGAGGTGAGTGATGGACCTGGCCATACGCCAAGGAGACGTAAACACCCTCCCAATTGTGTAGCTGCGGGAGTTGCGCATGGTCTGAAGCTCCGAAGTCAACGCGGTGATTGTGTTTTCATATTCTAGAGCGGCCTGCCTGTCCACTTGAACCGTGTGAATAGCATGTTGAAGCTCCGACTCTAGAGCGTCGCGTTGCTCTTTGGAACGTTCCACCGTAGTCCTTAACTCGGTGATTGTGTTTTCATATTCTAGAGCGGCCTGCCTGTCCACTTGAACCGTGTGAATAGCATGTTGAAGCTCGGACTCTAGAGCGTCGCGCTGTTCTTTGGAACGTGCAACCACCTTGTTGTAACGCTCTACCATTCCGCATGACTCAATTAGGACTTTGCCTATCATAGATAAGAACACTGGATCTTTCATCCATTCTGCCGGATCCAGCGTGAGCAGCGCTAGGCCATGCTCTGAGGCATCGTAGCCAGTGAAGCTGCGGGTCGTTTCCTCCAGTCGTTGGCGCATCAACGCAAACGTGTCGAAATTCTGCCCCGGAGAGGAGGGAGGAGAGTCAATGTTGAACAAATCCGAACCGTTTGCCGAAAATTCCTGTACTGAGGCAGTTTGCAACAGTTCGGACAGCCCGTCAAAACGACCATCAGACATGAGGTCGTTGTTGATTAGCAGGCAGGGAGTATCGAATGCCAAGCATGGCAACGCTGTATGTAACCGCGTCGACACCACGGAATGCGAGGACTGCATCAGAAATAGCAAAAACTCGGCAAGACGGAGGCGTTCATTGTGAGAGAGTAGTGCAATACGGGCGGCCGGACTCACAGCAACAATTGGACGCTGAGTGCGGGCCCTCATTTGCTCGACCATCGCGGCCGACAAATCGACCGCCAGGACATGATCTGCTCGAGGGATTCTTTGATCTCTTTGCAAGGTGAGCGTGAGACAGCCTGACATGTATGCGTCAACGTCATGTCTCTCGAGCCATCGCAGAGTGTGCAGATCGCGAGCGCCGATCGGGCCGCAACGCCGTAGGTAACGGAGTGACTCGGCAGATTCGAATGCCTGCTCAACTAGTGGATTCCCGGTGGCCAAGTGCATAGATATCGGTAGTACCTTGAGAGCCGGATCAGTTGGAGGCCATGCGTATGGTGAATGCATGTACCATCCGTTAGCAATTAGCCCAACCTGTTGGCCATTCGGAGAGTGAAATTCTCCGATATGATCCCTGTTGATTTGGAAGTCGATTTGCGGCAAGAACCGTCGTGCCGCGAGGCTTTGGATATCATCACCAATGTTCCTGGTTGAATACTCGAGTATGGCCCATAGTTCAGGCGTCTTTCCCACCATTAGCCTCCATTCTCTTGTATAACAATACTGCCTATCGTGATTTCGAACGGTTCTGGCGGGTCCTCTTGGCTGAAAGAAACTTCTGGGCCCGGCCAGGCGCCGCGTGGTCGATCACCTTCAAACGCTCGTGGGTATCTCGCAGCAGATGGCGCGCCGTGTCGCTCACGTGGCGCACTCCGCGCGTCGGCGTCAGCCCCAAGACCATACCGATGAGCTACCTACGAAAACGCCGATCAAGCTTCGAGATGCCGGCGTACACCCTCGCACTGTTCTTCCTATCGCCAAACTTGAAGAACCCCTCAACACGACGCACATACTCAGGTTCCATCACACAACCGGATTCCATATACTCGATCACCTTGTCGACCATCTCCGCCTGATCACAGATCACGTCCCCAAACCCATCTCGTCTGTAGTCAAAGTATCCATCCGGATACTTGATGTTCGGAACTGCCTGGTAGTAAATCACTGGTTTTCGAAGGTAAGCGAAGTCGAAAACCGCCGAGGTGTAGTCCGTGATCATCAACGAGGCCTTCGAAAACAACTCGTTGAACGTAACCTCCTTGTCGATGACCTCAACACCCTCTGCAATATCAAAATCTGCTCGCTGAACTATGATCTCCTCATGAAGCTTGAAGCAGAACCGATAGCCGTGTGCCTTTAGAGCTTCCAGAAGCCTCTGATCGTTGATGAATTCATTCATTGCACGGAAATAGTCACTTCGCCGGAACTGATCGCTGTAGTCAAACTTGAACGTTGTGTATGGTTTGAAGAATGTTGGCATGAACAAGATCATTTTCTCTGGCTGACTGGTGAGCCTGTCATATCGGGGGAAGCCCGTGAGCTTAACGACACTGGGTCCATACCCATAGCAGTCATGAAGGAATTCTTGCCTTTCGGGTTCTGCGGCAGTCACAAGAAGAGAAATGTCATGACGATAGGCATTCAACCAATTCGACACATTCTCCTTGGTTATCCCATGCTGAAGAAAGACAAAGTCCACATTTGAAAAACGATTCACAAACCTTCGAAGAGTCTGATTCTCAGACTCACTCGCCCACACTGTCGTGCTTACTTCAAAAGTGTGAGATGAGATGAATTTCTCTGCAAACAGCAGCAACAGTCGAAACTCGAACGAGTTCCAGACAACCGTCCACCCCACGCCCTCGAACTGGGGCATGTAACTTGCATCCGGCACGACATAAAACTTCTCGATTCCATCGCGCTTCCCAACTGCATACCTGAACAGAGCCTCCGCATTGTCGTCGATATTGGTTCGCCTATCCATGAACAGCCAGATACGCCGCTTTCGAAACTCAAAAAAGTTACCCACGAAGGCCCGGAATAATTGCGGGTCACCAACGTCGCCTTGACTCGCGACGTAATCGTAGATAGATTCCTCGGTAATAGACCTTGCTCTCAGAGCACTGTCTGAACCACTTCTACTCACGATATACTCATCGCCGACAAAGAAGCTGTTATCTTGGGCGAACCGGCTAGTGTCTTCATAGCTCAAGTTGGCAGCATAGCGTTTCCCAGAACGAATTCGGAAGAAGAACTGGACAATGCAGTCACCACCAAGCTGAATGTCTAGATCGAAGTCTTTGGCTCGCATATACTCCTCGCCCAGATAAGACTTACGATCATTAGTCCAACTGTCTCGCACGCGCGAAACAAATACCCTCTCACCCACCTGTGCAACAAGTTCAACGGCATCGTAGCTTGGCTTGATGTAATAACCTCGTATTCTCAATCGACCGTTCTTTTCACTGATCTGCATCACCGAGACGGTCCCACTGATGAGCTCAACCGAAGGATACGTTCCGTAGTAGTAACGAGGGATCGGGTCAGACTCGCCCAGTCGGGGCGAGCCGTGTTTCAAAATGAGGAAGTGTTGTCGCAACCAATACGGAACATAATTCTGCTCTATCACGCTATCACTGGTGATTGCCAGGATATCCCGCAACGCGGTGTCGGCCCTGGCGATGCTTGCCTCACTGGCCGTAGCCAGAACGTCTACTAGGCGGCGGCGCACGAGTTCGTATACCACGGTGCTTTGCGAAAATGGCGATACTGATCGTGGCCCACCCAAGCCAGAGGCGAGATCACCGTCATAGACTGATTTGCAAGAGTTGACCAGTTCCTCGCAGAACAATGGATCGCTTTCCGCTAACTGACTTAACGAGTCGCGCGACACCCGCTTTCGTTTTAGGTACTCCGTGGTACTGACGAAGCCGGCCTGGCCCAACTCGCGCAACAGATTTGTCGCGAAAACCAACTCGTAGGTATATCGGAGGCCGGGATCAAATCTCTTTCCGGTCAGGCACTCGGTTCTGAACATACCCGCGCACACTGTCTGAGCGAGAAACGCCTCGTGACGCAAGCTGTACACCCGAGAGCCACGCTTCACGAATTGCGAATACAGCGGGTAGAGGTTTGAACCGCGCTCGAAATTCCTTTCGGCGCAAAACGCCGCGTCCAGTGCACTCGACTCAAGGAACTCGCACATATTCTGCATGAAGGTTCTCTCATACATGTCGTCAGCGTCAAGGAAACAGATGAAGTCAGCCCCACCGTGGGAACTCACCCAGTCCAGACCCGTATTGAGAGCTACCGCGGCCCCTTGATGATCCTGCCTGAGATAAACGATGTTCCCCCTCTCTCCAAACAATCTTCGAATTGCCATGCACACGTCTTGCGTGTCGTCAGTCGATCCGTCATCGACAACAACGATTCTGATATTTGAAAAGCCGATTGACTGGCTTCTGATACTCTCCACAGCATCCATGACGTAGGGCCCAACATTAAACGCCGGGATGATGCAATCCACCTTATACATATGACGCCCTCACCCCTCGCGCGATGGCCGAGACGTTTCCCAACCTTTTCTGATCGCGGTTTTGAACGTCACTGAGATTCACAGCGCATTTCCCTTCTGGTCTTTTTGCCGTCCCTCAGGCGCCCGAATCAGTGGCCGAGGGCTGGGCCACCTGGGTTGTCTGATCCGTCGCCGGATCGGTTGGTGGCTCAGTTGGCGGATCCGTCGGGGAGTCGGTTGGTTGGTCCGTCGTCGGTGGAGTGGTCGGTTGCGTCGGATCGGTTGTCGGCGGAATCGTTGTGGTCGTGGTAACCGTCACCGTCTGTGGCGGCGGCGCTGTTGTTTGCGTCTGCGTAGGCGTCGGGGTTGGGGTCCGCGATGGCGTCGAACTGGCCGAAGCAGACGGTGTGCGCGATGCCGTATGCGAGGGCGACGAGTGAGTCGTGGGGGAACTGGACTGCGTTGGCGTACCACTGGTTGACGCGCTCGGGATCGTTGACGGTTCTATGCCAGCCTTGTGCATGCCCCAGCCGATAAGAATCAATAGGCCGACATATGCGGCGATAGCCAGCGGTATCATCACCAGCTTGTGTGCCTTCAACCAGACGATCGGTTGTGTCAACTTACGCAATACACTTCTCCAAAGCAAAACAGTGGATGCCGCCAGGGTCTTATCTTCAACCTGCAAGTGTACCTGATCTGCGCCCCCACTCCTAGGCGGGACGGCTTACGCGTCGCCTGGCGCCCACGTACACCCGTTTCATTCACTCGCATTGACCCCCGCAGCGCACCCCTCGGGACGCCAACTCTGCTGCACCGCCATCCGGCTCCGTCAGCACCCACAGGCCGTCCGGCGTGACGGCCACGGTGTCCTCCCAATGGGCCGCCCACGACCCGTCAGCCGTCGACACCGTCCATTCGTCCGCCCCTTCCACGACGCGCTCCGTGCCCAGCGTCAACATCGGCTCGATGGCCAGCGCCATACCCTGCACTATGCGCGGCCCCCGGCGTGGATGGCCCCAATTGGGGACGTCCGGCGGCTGATGCATCGCCGAACCGATGCCATGCCCGGTGTATTCGCGAACAATGCCGTATTTGCGTCCATCGTGGCCCTTCACCGACGCCTCGATGGCCGCCGAAACATCACCGATCCGTGCTCCCACCCGCACCGCCGCAATGCCCGCCCACATGGCAAGACGGGTGGCCTCAATAAGGTCACGGACTTTCTGTGGCGCTTCGCCGACGATCACCGTCCGGGCGGCGTCACCATGCCAACCGTCCACGATGGCACCGAAATCGATGCTCAGGATGTCACCGTCCCGCAGCACCCGGGACCCGGGTATGCCGTGGACAACCTCCTCGTTGACGCTAAGGCACACCACCGCCGGGTACGGCGGCAGGCCCATGCCGGCGCCGTATCGCAGAAACGACGACTTCGCCCCATGGCTGGCCAGCACGTCGCGCCCGACCGCGTCCAACTCCAGCGTCGTGACGCCCGGGGCGGCGGCCGTCGCCATCGCCTCCAGGCCGGCGGACACCACCAAGCCGGCCCTCCGCATGACCTCAATCTGGTCCAGACGCTTGATCTGGATCCCTCGGGGAGTCTTGGGGCGCATCAGACGGGCTATACCTTCAGGCCGTCTAGGGCTTCCATAAGGTTGTCGGCCGACTGCTCGATGGTGCCAGCACCGTCCACATGCACCACCAGGCCGCGGCTCTCGTACTCGGCAATGACCGGGGCCGTCTGGGCTTCGTACACCTCTTGACGGTGCTTGATGACATCGGGGGTGTCATCGGCACGTCCCTCAATCTGGGCGCGTTTGATGAGGCGTTTGATGACTTCGTCAGACGGCACGTCGAGCATGATGACGGCCGTCAGCTTCGCCTTGGTGTCATCCAGGATGCCATCCAGGAACTTCACCTGATCAACGGTGCGGGGGTAGCCGTCAAGCAGCCACCCGGTGATGCAATCAGATTGGGCCAATCGTGACTTC
>WQYR01000032.1 GCA_009781145.1 Propionibacteriaceae bacterium
GGCCTTGGGTTTCATCGTCTGCGTGGCCGGCCTGATTTTTGGCCTGGTGACATTCTTGCGGCTGCGCAATCTGCCCGTCCACAAGTCGATGCGCGAGGTTTCGGAACTGATCTGGGAGACCTGCAAGACGTACCTGCAGCAGCAGGGTAAGTTCCTGCTGGGCCTGTGGGCGGCCATCGCGGTTGTGACGTTCATCTATTACGCCGTCCTGGTGCGGTTCAGCGTTGGGAAAGTGCTTGTCATCTTGCTGTTCAGCATCATCGGCATGGCCGGCAGCTATGGCGTGGCATGGTATGGAATCAGGCTTAACACCTTCGCCAACTCAAGGACGGCTTTTGCGTCGCTGAAAGGCAAGCCGTACCCCGGCCACGCCATCCCGATGCAGTCCGGCATGAGCGTGGGAATGGTGCTGATCAGCATAGAACTGACGCTCATGCTGTTCATCCTGCTGGTGTTGCCCAATGACATCGCCGGCTCATGCTTCATCGGTTTTGCCATCGGCGAGTCGCTCGGTGCGTCCGCCTTGCGCATCGCCGGCGGCATTTTCACCAAGATCGCCGACATCGGCTCGGATCTAATGAAGATCGTCTTCCACGTGAAGGAAGACGACGCCCGCAACCCCGGCGTGATCGCCGACTGCACGGGCGACAACGCGGGCGACTCGGTCGGCCCGTCGGCCGACGGCTTCGAGACCTATGGCGTCACGGGTGTCGCCCTGATCACCTTCATTTTGCTGGCAGTACCGGCAGCCAGCCACCAGGTCATGCTGCTGGTATGGATATTCGCCATCCGTGTCATGATGATCGTGGCGTCGTTCGTTTCGTACTCAATCAACTGGGCGATCACCAAGTCGAAGTACGAGCGGGCCGACATCATGGATTACGAGGCGCCCCTGACGACGCTGGTGTGGATCACATCAATTATCTGCATTCTGGTGACGTTCCTGACGTCGCTGGCGCTGATCCGGGATCTGGGCGGTGGCATGTGGTGGAAGCTGTCGCTGATCATCAGTTGCGGTACCCTGGCCGGTGCCCTGATTCCTGAGTTGGTAAAGGCATTCACGTCAACAAACTCCAAGCACGTCAAAGAGGTCGTCGTCTCGGCGAAGCAAGGTGGGCCGTCCCTGGACATCTTGTCCGGTGTCGTCTCTGGCAACTTCTCGGGATACTGGATCGGCGTGACGATCGTCGGGCTCATGGGCATCGCTTTCCTGGTCAGCAGCCTTTTCCCTGGTGGGACGGACGCCATCATGTCAGCACCGGCCGTGTTTTCCTTCGGCCTGGTGGCCTTCGGGTTCCTGGGCATGGGGCCCGTCACGATCGCCGTCGACTCCTACGGCCCGGTCACCGACAACGCGCAGTCCGTGTACGAGCTTTCGCAGATCGAAGAGATTCCGGATGTCTCGGACGAGATCAAGCAGGACTTCGGTTTCGACGTCGATTGGGAGCACGGCAAGCGTTTCTTGGAGAACAACGACGGGGCCGGCAACACCTTCAAGGCGACCGCAAAACCGGTTCTGATCGGCACGGCCGTGGTCGGCGCGACGACGATGATTTTCTCGATAATCATGAGCTTGACGGACGGGCTGCAGCCCAACCTGGTGGCTAACTTGTCGCTGCTCCACGCGCCTTTCCTGCTGGGCCTGCTGCTGGGTGGAGCCATGATCTACTGGTTCTCTGGCGCTTCGATGCAGGCCGTCACGACGGGCGCCTATCGGGCCGTTGAATACATCAAGAACAACATCCACCTGGACGGCACCGAGAAGGCGTCGACGAAGGACAGCAAGCGGGTGGTGCAGATCTGCACGCAATACGCGCAGAAGGGCATGATCAACATCTTCTGCGCCGTGTTCTGTGCCACCCTGGCGTTCGCCTTCCTCGAGCCGTACCTGTTTATCGGGTACCTGGTGGGCCTGGCCTTCTTCGGGCTGTTCCAGGCCGTCTACATGGCCAACGCCGGCGGCGCCTGGGATAACGCGAAGAAAATCGTCGAGACCGATCTGGAGGCCGTCGGCACCAGGCTGCATGAGGCGTCCGTCGTGGGTGACACCGTCGGCGACCCGTTCAAGGACACCAGCTCAGTCTCGCTGAACCCGGTGATCAAGTTCTCAACGCTATTCGGTGTGCTAGCGGTCTCGCTGGCGGTCTCGATCGGAACAGGCACGGTACCAACCTATGTGCTGGCCGGGGTGTTCTTCGTCGTCTCGGCCGTCTTTGTGTGGCGCAGCTTCTACAGCATGCGGATCGGGCTGGGGTTGTCGGATGTCGTCGACGAACTGGAAGACGATGAGGAAAACATCGGGTTTTACGCCGGTCCGTAGCGGCTCGGGCGTGTCGACCTGGGAGTTTTCTTTGAAAAAATGACGGCTCTGGCTTGATGCTTGGAACCCTCGGGCGCAGGGTGTTTTTGGCCTTCAGTCCGCACCAATCGTGTCAATTATGTCGATTGCGCCATCACTTGAGAGCCTCAAACAGGCGTTGACAAGGTGCTGGGACTTTCCTTGCCGGTCGCTCTGAAAATTGGGTCTTGGGTTTTACTGATACAGGGGCTATCGTTCAACTTGCCAAGCTAAGGTGATGTTTTTGGTGATTGTGAGTGAATTGTCTAGTAGATTAGTATCAAAGGCAAATAGTAAAGGTGAAGTTATGACAGCGCGCCAGGTCACATCGGTCTTCGACGGAACAACAGGTGGGACCGACCGCAGCGGTCGAAGAACTCACATTATCCAGTTGTTGCGCGACGCCAAGAACCCGTTGTCGGCCGCCGAAGTGGCCGACGCAGTCGGCATTCATGTGAACACGGCGCGCTTCCACCTCGAGTCGCTGGTGGACGTCGGCCTGGCCACGCGTGAGAGCGAAACCCGCCTGGAACCGGGCCGTCGACGCATCTTGTACACCGGCACTCTGCCGAACCAAACGCATGAGCGCGCACAGGGTTACCGGCTGCTGTCGCAGTTCCTGGTGGCCAAGATCGCCACCAGCCACCCCGAGATGGGCCCTGACATGTACGAGGTCGGCAGCCAGTGGGGCAAATACTTGACTGCCCGCCCGGACCCGTCCGAGGTGTTCACTGCCGAGGAATTGGATCAAAAGCTGGTTGAGAAGCTGGATGCCCTGTGGTTCGCGCCGGAGCTGGTCCACGGGCCCAAGCCCTACCTTGTGCTGCACAACTGCCCGTTTTATGACTCGGCCAGCCGCTCACCGTCGGTCGTCTGCCAACTGCACGTCGGCATGCTGAACGGATCGCTGGAAGAGTTGCGTTCGTCGCATCGCGTAACCGAGATTTTGCCCCGAGAGCGTCCGCACCTTTGCCGTGCTCTGCTGGGGCCGAGGTCAAATGATGACAACACCGCGGTGCCCATGGTGCTGCCTGACGAAGCGCAGCATGCCATGGACATCGAGGCGGTCGAGGAATCCCCAGACGAGGTTAATGCCTGGGCATCCGTAACGTCCATTGCTTAGACGCGTGTGCCCTTGCGGAGGTAAGGGATCACGTAGGCGATGACTGTGATGATCAGGAACACAACGTAACCGATCATCAGCCACTCCAGCACAGGTAGGAAGTGACCGGTCGTCTGACCCTTGGTGACGACATTCTGGGAGTAGTTGAACAGCCAGGGCATCAAGGCTCCGCCGTAGGCACCGAAGGCCGAGACGATGCCGAGCGCCGCCGACGTCTTGCGGACGTTGTCGATGCCGGCCGACTGGTGCCGGGCGTCTTCCTGACCAGCGCGGTAGGCGAAGATCGTTGGAATCATGCGATACATAGATCCGTTGCCGATGCCTGTTGCCGTGAAGATCACGAGGAAGCAGATCAAGAAAACCCAGAAGTTCGGGGTGTTGCCGCGAAGAACGGTCCAGACCAGCAGCGTGCCGATGGCCATAACCAGGAACGCGCCAACAGTGACGTAGGCGCCGCCAACCTTGTCAGCCAGCTTGCCGCCGTACGGCCTGGCCAGCGAACCGACCAGCGGGCCGAGGAACGACAGGGCGATCAAGGCCGTGCCGATGTGGATGGGGGTGCTGTAGCCGGGGAACTGGTCGTTGATGACCTTGGGGAACACGCCGCCAAGACCGATGAACGAACCGAATGTGCCGATGTAGAGCAGCGACAGCAGCCACAGGTGCGGATCCTTGAGTGCGGCGCCATAGGCGGCCATGTCGGCCTTGGCGCTCGACAGGTTGTTCATCTTCCAGATGGCGAAGATGATGGCGGCTACGATGAAGGGAATCCAGAACCAGCCAGCCAGCGGGATGTTCTTGACGGTGTGGGTCTTCGCGTCAGCGGTAATCCCCGACACAGCACTGAAGGCGAACACCGAGATCAGCAGCGGCACCATGAACTGCACCACTGCCGAACCGATATTGCCGCCGGCCGCGTTCAGGCCGAGTGCCCAACCCTTCTCGCGTTGCGGGTAGAAGAACGTGATGTTGGCCATGGAAGATGCGAAGTTTCCGCCGCCGAAGCCGGCTAGCGCCGCAATGAACATCATCATTCCGTATGACGTACCGCCCACACCGTCAATCGGGTGATTGTAGATGGCAAACGTCATGGCGATGGTCGGGATCAACAGTAGTGATGCCGAGATGATAGTCCAGTTGCGTCCGCCTACCTTGCTCACCATGAAGGTGTAGATGAAGCGCAGCGTCGCGCCGACGAGGGCCGGCATCGCGATCAGGTTGAACACTTGGGCGGACGTGAACATGAACCCAAACGGTCCCGGGACGAACTGGCCCGGTATCACGGTGCCGTCGGCGGCCTTGGCAGCCACCTGCTGCAACTGGGGCGCCACTACAGCCCACAGCCCCCAAACGCAGAAGCCGAGGAACTCGGCGTAGATGGAAAAACTGAGGTTGCGCTTGGCTATCTTCTTGCCGGCGCCCTCCCATTGGTCGGTGTCCTCGGGTTCCCAACCGTCGATCCAACGGCCTTTTCGGAAGGTGAGGCCGGAGTTCTCTTTGGTAGCGAGGCTCTCATCGGTGCTACTCATGGCACCCTCTTTCTCTGTTCACAAGGTCTGCTGCCGTGCAGACGCCACTAGTATAATCGTTTCAATCAAAGATGAGAAAACAGCGGGGTGCCCAAAAATGGGCCTGTAGGTACCGCTGGGAGAGCCCCAAAGTACGGTCCCGATGGGGTACTGTATACCCCCCTGGCATCGGCAAAGACTGGTTTTTTCAACACGGGGCCCCCCAACTTGCAAAAACGGATCAAAGTTCTAGACTTGTGGTTGCAACGATAGGAATCGTTTTAACAAACAACCAAAGAAGGTGTCATGGCAGAAACAGTCAGTTCAGTCTCCTCCCCATCCGGAGTGATCACGGATTGGAACCCGGAGGACCCGAAAGCATGGTCGTCGCGACAGGCGTGGCTCACGCTGTGGGTGACCACATTCTCATTAATCCTCGGCTTCATGGTTTGGTACATGGTGTCGGTCATTGCCCCAATGCTGCAAAACGGCGGCATCGTTGACAAGTCGCATGCCTTCTGGTTGACGGCCATGCCTGGCTTGGCCGGCGGCACGCTGCGCTTGGTGTGGATGTTCTTCCCACCAATCCTGGGCACCAAGAAGATGGTCGCCTGGTCGACAGTTGCACTAATCCTGCCAATGGCTGGCTGGTTGTGGCTGCTCATGGGCATCAAGGACGGCTGGGCGCCCTCCTTCGGCCTGATGATCTTCCTCGCACTGCTGACCGGTATCGGCGGCGGTATCTTCTCCGGCTACATGCCTTCCACGTCGTACTTCTTCCCGAAGGCTAAGCAAGGCGTAGCGCTAGGTCTGCAGGCCGGTATCGGCAACTTCGGTGTTGCTTGCGTCCAGTTGCTCACGCCGATCCTCGTCACAGTCGCTATTTTTGGCGCCTCCCGCAGCTTGGGTCAGGGCAAAAAGGCTGATGGCTCGCCGAAACCGCTCGTCTATCTTCAGACGGCGCCGGCCTTCATCATCGTCTTGTTGGTCATCGCAGCGGTGCTGGCGTTCGTTCTGCTGAAGTCAGTGCCCATCAAGGCCAACTTCCGCCAGCAGATCGATATTTTCGGCAACAAGCACACCTGGCTGATGACGTTGATCTACCTACTCACCTTCGGTTGCTTCTCCGGTCTGGCCGGCGTCTTCGGTCTGATGTTGAACAACATGGTGCTACACGTGCCGACCTTGACAGCCACCGGCCCGTTGGCCGCGACGACGATCGCGTTCCTCGGTGCGCTGACCGGCTCGGCTTCCCGCGTCATCTTTGGCCCGCTGTGCGACAAGTTCGGTGGCGCCATCTGGACGCTGGTTTCTGCGCTCGGCATCGCCGTGTCCGCCGTCATCGTCATCATTGCGCTTAGCCAGACGAAGACGATCGACCCACTGCCCAAGACGGGCGCCATGTGCACGGTGTCGCTGCCGATGTTCCTCACCGGCATGCTGCTGCTGTTCTTCTTCGCTGGTGTCGGCAACGCCGCCACGTTCAAGCAGATGCCGATGATCTTCCCGCCGCGTCAGGCTGGTGGCGTCATCGGTTGGACCGCTGCCATCGCGGCCTTCGGTCCGTTCATCTTCAGCGTGGCCATCAACGCACTGACCGGTGCCGGAACAGGTGCCGCGAAGACTGTGGTCGGCGGAGCCAACTTCGGCACGCACTGCGTACCGGTGTTCGTCGCCGTGCTGATTCTGGCATTGATTTGCGCCGTTATCGATTTCTGGTTCTACGCCCGTCCAGGTGCCGAGGCCAAGAGTTAGGTAGATAAGAATGTCCAGGCAACTATCACCGTTAGTGGGGACGCTTCTAAAAGCGCGAGCCCTGTTCACTCGAGAACAGATATCCCCTGATGGCCGTGTTGCCAGTCGCCGAAATGACGACGGCTGGGAACGCTTCTACCGTGATCGTTACGCGCACGACAAGGTGGTGTTGACCACCCATGGTGTCAACTGCACCGGGTCGTGCTCGTGGAAGGTGTTCGTCAAGGACGGCCTGATCACCTGGGAGCATCAAAACATCGACTATCCGACGATAGATGGCCCGGATTATGAACCACGCGGATGTCCCCGTGGGGCGTCATTCTCGTGGTATGAATACTCGCCTGCTCGTGTGCGCTATCCCTATGTGCGAGGGGTGTTACTCGAAGCGTACCGGGCAGAACGAGCCGCCGGTCGCGATCCGGTGGAGGCTTGGGGCGCCATAGTTGAGGATGCTAGCCGCGCCACAGCCTACAAGAAATCCCGTGGGCGGGGCGGGTTCGTGCGGGCGGCCTGGGAGGAGGCTCAGGAAATCCAGGCCGCCGCGCATGTTTACACGATCAAGAAGTATGGTCCTGACCGGTGCGTCGGCTTCACGCCGATTCCGGCCATGTCGATGGTGTCGTTTTGCGCCGGCACACGGTTCTTTGCGCTCATCGGTGGCACCCTGCTGAGTTTCTACGACTGGTATTGCGACCTGCCGCCGGCGTCCCCCCAGATTTGGGGCGACCAGACGGACGTCCCGGAGTCAGCCGACTGGTTCAACTCGTCTTACATAATCATGTGGGGCGCCAACCTGCCGGTTACGCGTTCACCCGATGCCCACTTCATGACGGAAGCCCGGTACAAGGGCACCAAGGTGGTGGCCATCAGCCCGGACTATGCCGAGAACGTCAAGTTTGCTGACGACTGGCTGGCCCCGCAGACCGGCACAGACGGTGCGGTGGCCCAGGCGATGGGCCACGTCATCCTGAGCGAGTTTTACCGCGACCGTCAGGTCGCCTATTTTGATGCCTATTCGCGCCAGTACACCGATGGTCCTTTCCTGGTGACGCTGACGAAGCGCGACGACGGCACCTGGTTGCCGTCCAAGTATTTGACGGCCGATTTGGTGCCTGAATTCGCAGGCGAGGCAAACGCCGCCTCCAAGCCCTTGTTCCTGGACGAAGCCACCGCGAAGCCGATAGTGCCAAACGGCACGGTTGGTGATCGGTGGGGCGACGCCGGAATGGGCAAATGGAACCTGAGCCTCGACGGCCACACGCCGGCTTTGACACTGGCGGGCGTAAAGGGTGCGGGCACGGCCGAGGTCGTGCTGCCGCGGTTCGATGTAGGAGGGGACCGCGGCGCCGAGATGCACCGTGGCGTTCCGACGATGACAATCGCCGGGCAGACAGTCACAACCGTCTTTGATCTTCTGTTGGCTGGCTACGGTGTGGCTCGGCCTGGCCTTCCGGGTGAATGGCCGAAGGGTTATGACGACCCTGATGAGGTCGGTACGCCGGCCTGGGCGGAGCGCCAGTCGGGTGTCCCGGCTGCTGACATCGCTCGTATTGGACGTGAGTTCGCCCGCAACGCCGAGGTCACAAACGGACGTTCGATGATCGTGCTGGGCGCCGGAACCAACCACTTCTTCCACTCCGACACGATGTACCGCACATTCATCACCTTGTTGACGTTGACGGGTTGTCAAGGCGTCAATGGCGGTGGTTGGGCGCACTATGTTGGCCAAGAGAAGGCCCGCCCGATCACAGGTCAGCAGCATGTGGGCTTCGCCCTCGACTGGGCCCGGCCGCCGAGGCACCAGGCCTCCACGGCATTCTGGTACCTGCATTCCGACCAGTGGCGTTATGACCTTTTCACGGCCGAAGACATCTCGTCGGTGACGGGCCCGGGCACCCTCAAGGGGCGTACTGTGGCCGACTGCTACGCCGAGGCCGTCCGTCTTGGCTGGACACCCGGGCATCCGGGCTTCACTCGGAATCCGCTGGACCTGGCCGACGAGGCCAAGGCGGCCGGCGTCGAGCCTGGGCCTTACGTCAAAGGCCAACTGACATCGGGCGAGCTGGCGTTTGGCGTCACCGACCCCGACAACCCGGCCGTCTTCCCGCGCGTCCTGACGCTTTGGCGGGCCAACCTGCTGGGCAACACCGCCAAGGGCAGCGAGTATTTCATGCGTCACCTGCTTGGCACCGACTCGGCTGTGACGGCGGCTGAAGTGCCCGAGGGCAGACGTCCCAGCGACGTCGTGTGGCGCGATGAGCCCGGCGTCGGCAAGCTTGACCTGGTCACGACCATCGACTTCCGCATGACGGGTTCGGCTTTGCTGTCCGATATCGTCCTGCCTGCCGCGACCTGGTACGAGAAGTACGACATTTCCACCACCGACATGCACCCCTTCGTGCACGCATTCAATCCGGCGATCACGCCGCCTTGGCAGGCCCGCACCGACTGGGACGCCTTCACAGCCCTGGCCGACAAGGTGTCGGAGCTGGCGGCCAAGCACCTTGGCACGCGCACCGACATCATGCCGATCCCGCTGCTGACCGATACTCCCGACGAGTTGGCGCAGCCTCACGGCGAAGTGCATGACTGGGGCAAGGGCGACGGCACGGCGCAACCAGGCGTGACGATGCCGAAGTTGGTTGTGGTGGAGCGCGACTACACCGCTATCGGCTACAAGATGCGAACGCTCGGCCCGCTGATCACCACGCTCGGCACCACCACCAAGGGTGTCACGGTTCCCGGGGACGACCCGGTGGAGTTCTTGTCGGCGCGCAACGGTGTGCGGACGGACGGTGTGGGTGTCGGAAGGCCCAAGATGGAAACCGACGCCCAAGTGGCCGAGGCAATCTTGGCGCTGTCGGGCACCACGAATGGTCACCAGTCGCTGGCCGGTTTCAAGTTCCTCGAAAAGCGCACTGGCCAGCCAATGGCTGACCTGATCGGCGAAAACGCCGAGCGCCGTATCACTTTCGCGGACGCGCAGGCGGGCCCAACCCCGGTGTTCACCAGCCCGGAATGGTCAGGCAGCGAAACGGGCGGACGTCGTTACTCGCCGTTCTGCATCAATGTCGAGCGGCTGCGTCCCTGGGCCACCGTCACGGGACGCCAGCAGTACTTCGTCGATCATGACTGGATGGCTGAGATGGGCGAGTTGTTGCCCATCTACCGGCCGCCGCTGGATCTGCGCGGCTACGCCGGGGAGCCAGAGGACGAGCCAGGGCGCAGTGTCACTGTGCGGTACATCACCCCGCACGACAAGTGGGCCATCCACTCGTCCTACGCCGACAATCCGTACATGTTGACGCTGTCACGTGGTGGCCCAACCATTTGGATGTCGGAGGCCGACGCGGCCGCCATTGGCGTGGCGGACAACGACTGGATCGAGGCCTATAACCGAAACGGTGTGGTCGTCGCCAGGGCTATCGTCAGCCACCGCATGCCCACCGGAACGGTGTTCATGTATCACGCCAAGGATCGCAACATCGACGTGCCGCTGACTGAAGCCAACGGCCGTCGCGGCGGCACACACAACGCGTTGACAAGGGTCTATGTCAAGCCAACGCATCTGGTGGGCGGGTACGGTCAGCTCACCTTCGGCTTCAATTATTACGGGGCGACAGGTAACCAGCGCGACGAGATCACCCGCATCCGCCGGCGCAGCCAGGAGGTGGTGTTCTGATGCGAGTTATGGCAGCGATGTCGATGGTGTTGAACCTCGACAAGTGCATCGGATGTTCGACTTGCTCGGTGACGTGCAAGCAAACTTGGACGAACCGGGACGGCACAGACTACGTCTGGTTCAACAACGTCGAAACCAAACCCGGTGTCGGTTTTCCCGGTGGCTGGGAGGATCAGGCGCGTTGGCGTGGCGGCTGGGAGATGGATGGCTCAGGACGCCTGCGGCTGCGGTCGGGCAACCGGCTGCGCCGTCTGGTGCGCATCTTCGCCAACCCCGAAATGCCGTCGATTGATGACTACTACGAACCGGCTACCTACGACTACGACAATCTGTTGTCGGCTCCGGCCGGAGTTCAGCCGGTCGCCCGGCCGCTTTCTGCGCATACCGGGTTGCCCATGGAGATCACCGGCGGGCCGAACTGGGACGATGATCTCGGCGGCTCGCAGGAATACGCGGCGGCCGACCCCAACTTCAGGGAGTTGGGGGAGGCCGTCCGCCTGGAATTTGAGAACAGTTTCATGTTCCATATGCCCAGGCTGTGCAACCATTGCTTGAACCCGGCTTGTGTGGCGTCCTGCCCGTCTGGTGCCTTGTACAAGCGCGAGTCGGATGGCATCGTGCTGGTAGACGAGAACCGTTGCCGTGGTTGGCGCATGTGCGTGTCGGCTTGCCCTTACAAGAAGGTCTTCTTGAACCGGTTGAGCGGCAAGGCCGAAAAATGCACATTCTGCTTCCCGCGCGTCGAAGAGGGCACGCCCACGGTGTGCTCCGAGACTTGCGTCGGCCGCATCCGCTACATCGGCGCCATTCTTTACGATCTGGACGTCGTCGAGGACGCCGCGAGGGCTGACGCTTCGAACCTGGTTGAGGCCCAGCGAGCGGTATTCCTGGACCCGTTCGACCCGGCTGTTGTTGCACAGGCAGAGGCGGACGGCATCTCGCGCGACTGGATCAAGTCGGCGCAGGCGTCACCGATCTGGACGCTGGCAATGAAGCACAAGGTGGCGCTGCCACTGCACCCGGAGTTCCGCACTCTGCCGATGGTTTGGTACATACCGCCGCTGTCGCCGGTGCTTGGGGCAACCACGACAATGGGTGGCGACGCAGAGGATCCAGACGACGTGTTCCACACCATCTCGTCCTTGCGGGTACCCATCGATTATCTGGCGCAAATCTTCACCGGCGGCGACTCGGCGATGATCGAGCAGGTTCTGGGGAAGCTGGCGGCCATTCGCACCCACATGCGGGCCGTCACGACCGGTACCGAGGAGCCTGCCCTGCCCGAGGGTGTCAGTGCGGCTGATCTGGACGAGTTGTACGAGTTGCTTGGTGTTGCCAAGTTCTCGTCCCGCTTCGTCATTCCCAAGGCGCATCGCGAGGAGACGGCCGAGGTGGCGTCGTGGGTGTCTGGATGTCCACTGGAGACACCTGACGGCCCGCTGACGCGTTCGGAGCGGGGAAGGAAGCTGCCATGAGCTTCGGGCCCTTGCCGGTGGCCGACAGCCGCCCTGTCGCTCGGCCACGGGTGCATCGGCGTCGCGTGACCAAGTCAGCCGGACGTCGTGATGTAATGGCGCTGGCCAGCTTGTTGTTGGCGTACCCCGACGACGCAATGACGGAGTTGCAGACGCAGTTGGCGGATGCAGTCGGCGCGCTGCCGGCGAGCGCGGCCGCGTCCGATTTGCGGGAGTTCGTCGAATGGTTCGTCAATACCGATGCGGCCCAGCGTCGCATCGACTATGTGAAGACATTTGATCACCGGCGGCGGAGCGCCCTGTATGTGACGTTCGCGCCCTACGGTGACAGCCGCACCCGGGGCGACGCCTTGGCTGATCTGCGAAGGCGCTACAACGATGCCGGCTTTTTTGAGAACAGCGACGAGTTGCCTGACTACCTGCCCACCGTTTTGCAGTTCGCCGCACAGGTGAGCGAGTCCGAGGCGGACGCCGTGTTGGCGCAGTCGCGGGTCGGCATTGAGTCAATTCATGAAGCATTACGAGCCCACCGCTCGCCCTATGCGTCCGTATTGCGGGCGGTGATCCGGTGCCTGCCTGGAGAGGTATCATCCCCTGAACCCCTCCAGGCTGCGCCTGATTTGGAAGGAGTCTTGGCATGAGCTGGTTGTCTATTGCATTGTTCGGCGTATGGCCGTACATCGCCTTGACCATGTTCATCATCGGCAACATCTGGCGCTGGCGCACCGATCAATTCGGCTGGACGACGCGCACCTCCGAGCTGTCGGAGAAGAAGCTGTTGATGTGGGCGTCGCCGATCTTCCATTTCGGCATGCTGGCGGTGCTGGTCGGGCATCTCATGGGGTTGGTGATCCCTGAGGATTGGATGACGTCGATCGGCGTGTCGCCTGAGGGCTACCACATCATGGCTGTCAGCTTGGGCACAGTTGCCGGGTTGGTCTTCACACTCGGTGTTGTGCTGCTGATCATGCGGCGGTTCATTCTGAAGACGCGGTTCCGTTTGGTGACGCGTCCAGGTGACATTGTCATGTACATCCTGCTGGGGCTCATCATCATCATCGGCATGGTTGCGACGTTTGGCTACAACGTCCTCGGTCCAGGATATGACTACCGGGCTAGCATTGGTGTGTGGCTGCGGTCGATCTTCATGGCGAACCCGGCGATCTCGGTGATGGCCGCGGCGCCTTGGATTTACCAGTTGCACGCGGCGTTGGCCCTCGGGCTGTTCGCGGTGTGGCCGTTCTCGCGTCTGGTTCACATGTGGAGCGTGCCGGTGGGTTACCTGACCCGTCCGCCGATCGTCTATCGGCAGGCAGCCCGCGTGTGATTGGCCTGCCGGTGGATGCCATCATCCTGGCCGGCGGTAGGGGTTCGCGCTTGGGCGGTGCCGACAAGTCGGCGCTGATCGGGCCGGACGGTCGAACCACCTTGGAGCGCACTGTTTCGGCTTGTCGTGAGGTCGATGCCGGGCGCGTGGTTGTGGTTGGCCCGCCGGATGTCATCGGGGCACTGGATGTCGAGGTGACGCAGGAAAGCCCGCCCGGGTCTGGGCCTGCTGTGGCGATCGCGGCTGGGTTGGCTTTGCTTCAATCGGACGGTTTGGACGCCGGCGACGTGCTGGTGGTCGCCTGTGACATGCCCAACGTCGAGCCGGGCGTCAAGGCTTTGCTGGCGGCGAAAGGCCCTGACGGTGTGATAGCGACGGATGGTGGGCAACGGCAGTGGTTGTTGGGCCTCTATCGGCGCGCGGCGTTGGCGCGGGCGTGTGCGAGTCTGACTGGCTGGGGTGGGCCTGGCAACCCGTCGGTGAGGTATCTGCTGAGCAGCCTGGATTTGGCTGAGGTTGCCGTCCCGGCGGGCGCCGCCGACGATCTTGACACCCCCGAAGACTTGATCCGGCTGCACTACCGTTAGTTGAGTTTCGCGAAGCGTGCCTGGACGGCGTCGAGCATTTGCTGGCGGGCGGCGGGGGTTTTGTTCTCGGCGCCGGCGTGGCTTAGCCAGGTCAGGTTGCCGACGCCGATCTTCCGGAAGGTGCCCCGCAGCAAGATCTTGCTGATGGCTGAGCTGAATAGCGTGCGATACAGGGCTTCGGGCGTCGACATGACGGTGATCAGGGTGACGCCGCGGAGCTTAGTGGCGTTTGTCATGGGGCGTAAGCCGCTGCCTGCGTGGTAGGCCACGCCTTTCGTGACGACCTTGTCGATGAAGCCTTTTGTGGCTGCCGGCATGGCCTCCCACCAGATGGGGAAGGCGAGCACCAGGTGGTCGGCGGCCAGAAGGCGGCGCTGGTAGTCGGCTGCGATGGGGTCGGGGGAGGGGGCCCCAAGACGCCAGGCTGCGAGGTCATCGGCCGACATGACGGGGTTGAAACCGTCCGCGTGTAGGTCGACCAGGTCGACGTCGTGGCCGGCGGCCGCGAGACCAAGCTGCGCGGCGTGGGCCAAGGCGACAGTGAAGGACCGCCGGTGGGGTGTGTTGTCCCAGGCCTGTGCGCCATATGGGTGGTCTACGACCAGCATGACTTTCATGGGCCCGTCCTCTCTGCTAAAAGTTTGATATGCAACTATCATATACCATACAGTTTGATGTACAATAATTACGTGAACACGACGACGGCCTGGCAGTTCTGGTTCAACGTCCGCAAGGCGTCCACCATCATGGAGCGCAGCGCCGAGGCGCTGCTGAGCGCGCAATTGGACATCAGTTTCGGGCAGTTCATGATTCTGTCGGTGATTGACGCGCACCCCGGGCCACTCAACCAGACGGCCATCGCCGATCATCTTGGCCTGACCAAGGGCACAGTGTCGCGGCTCATCGAAGCAGGTGCAGAAGCTGGCTGGATAGTCGTCGAAGCGGACCCCGCATCGCGCCGGTCTCGTCTGATCAGCCTGAGCGAGCCGGGCGAAAAGTTGGTGCGTCAAGGCGACGCCCTACTGGAGGGCTCGTCGTTGATGCAGACGGCCACGGCAGACGAGGCGAGCATCCAATATGCCACAGCTACATTGCAGGGCGTCATCGACGCCATGGTCGCCGGGTCAGCTCCGTCAGCCCTGCCGCCAGCCCGTCACCCTCTCGGAGAGTGATCAGGCGATCTGGCGTGGTATTGGCGCCATCTATGCTTGATTCATGCTTATTGTTACAGGAAACGACATCCCCGGCTACCGCATTCAGGCCGTCCTCGGTGAGGTTATGGGCATGACGGTGCGCAGTGCCAACTTCGGGGCCAATCTGGTTGCGGGATTCCGCGCCATTGGCGGTGGCGAGGTGAACGAATACACCCAGCTGATGTATGACTCGCGCCAGCAGGTTATGGAGCGAATGGCTCAACAGGCTCAATCCCGCGGCGCCAACGCGGTGCTCGCGTTCCGATTCGACTCAGGGTCAATCGGCCAGTCTTTCACCGAGATCTGCGCCTATGGCACGGCGGTGGTCATCCAACCTATTGCGGCTGGCCAGGATGGTGCGACCCACCAGTCCGTCCAAGATCCAGGGGCTATTCCGGCTCAGTAGGTCTCAACCGGTGGGTGCCTTTGTTGTCGACTTGGATGGTTTGTCCGGCTGGGGTTTGCCAGATGTAGACGCCTGGTGCGGGTTGGGTTAGTTGCCAGTTGGCGTGTGTTTTGGCCCGGTGGGCTCGTCTTGTGATGGGGGCTAGGTTGTTGCTGCGGGTTTGATTGGGGATACCCGGCTGGTAGGGGATTGTGTGGTCCAAGTCGAGGTGTCTGGATTCGACAGATGACCAGGGGAAGATGTCGTGTGGGTTGGCCAGGAGGACTCGTCGGCGGATTCGGGCTGGTATCTCGTATTGGTCCACGGCGATGGTTGTGCCGTCTAGGTGGACGACGGGTGTGACACGGACTTTCGTGGTTTGGGTGATTGTGGCGAGTTGGCTGGTGAGTACAGGTCCGATGTTCTCGACTCTGACGGGTGCGGTGGGGTCGTCGAGCGTGTCGGCGAAC
>WQYR01000033.1 GCA_009781145.1 Propionibacteriaceae bacterium
ATGTTGAAATATGCCACCAACACCCCCTGCACCAATCCGAAGACGACGCCAGTCAGCAAGATGATGGCGATCATCGGGTAGCACCCCATTCCCTTCTTTTCCATGAAGAAGGCGAACATCATGCAATACATTGCCACCTGAGAGCCAACCGAAATATCGATGCCACCTGACACGATCACCATCGTCATGCCGGCGGCGATGACGATCAGGCCAGGGTTGGAATTCAACATGTCGAAGAAGGAATTGAGACTACCGAAGTTTTTGTCCTTGTAGACAATCACACCGGTCAAGTAAATGGCGGCGAACAGCACCACCGTGATCAGCAACAGGAAGTTGCTTCCAAGCATCTTTGACTGCAGGTTACGCAAGGTGCTGGTTGGACTGGACATTAGGCCCCCTCTTGCGCGACCAAGTCGGACGTGGCGGCGGGACGCCGGAACACGCGACCCAATGCCCCAACCGCTCGATTCACCATGGGTCTCAGATCGGGTGACTGCAGCACAACGATGATGACCACCACAATGGCCTTGTAGAGAGGCAACTGGTCGGCCGAGACGTTGATCGAGTACAGCACCGTCGTCAGAGCCTGAATGGTGATGGCGCCAACCACGGAACCGGCCAGGGAGAACTTGCCGCCGCCAAGGCTGTTGCCGCCCAGTGCAACCGCCAAGATGGCGTCCAACTCGATGTTCTTGCCGATGTTGTTGGCGTCAATTCCGTAAATCCGGCTGGTGGCGATCATGCCGGCGATCGCGGCACAAGCCCCGCAGAATACGAAGGCCAGCAAGATGATCTGGCTGGATTTCAAACCGACGATGCGGCTTGCTTTGTCGTTTATGCCGACGGACTGGATGTTCATGCCCAGCGCGGTGAAGCGCAGCAGCACTGCGGCCACCACCACGACCACAGCCGCCACCAGAATCGGCGTTGGTATGGGCAAGACGTTGCGACCAGCAGCGTCGGTGAAGAAATTGCCAAGCCACTTGTAGCTTGGGACGTCCACCTTGTCGATCTGTCCGAAGCCCACGACCTTGGCGGCCCCGCGACCGGCGGTGAACAAGATAAGGGTGGCAACCATGGGCTGAATCCTGAGCTTCGCCACAAGGAAGCCGTTCCACAACCCCGCCAGTAGCCCCACAACAAGGGCAGCTAATAAGCCCACCACCAAGGGCACCACATATGCCTTCACGTGGTAGTCGTTCTGGGGCAACTGGCCAAAGCCCAGCAACCAGATGCTGACGGACCCGGACAGCGCCATGACACCCCCAACGGAGATGTCGACGCCTTTTGAACAAGAAACCACGATGGTCATGCCGATGGCCAAGATGACCAGCTCGGACGATCGGTTCAAGATGGTGATCAATGGGCCGTTCAATGTGCCATTGGTCAACGCGATCTTGAAAAACGACCCTGGCGAGCCGGATGTTGCCGTCGTAACAACCACGTTTAGCAACAGCACCAATATCAGGCAGGCCAGAGCGAAGGCCATGCGGGAATGAAGCACACGCTTGAGCAAACCGGTCATTTGACAGCCCCCGCTTCGGATGGCACGGCCTGCTCGCTTCCGGCGATCATCGACATGATGTTGGACGAAGTCATTTCATCGCCGCTCACCTCGCCGACCTTGTGCAGGTCTCGCATAATACCGATACGATCGCAGGTGCGCAGCATCTCATCAATCTCGGACGAGATGAACAGCACCGCCATACCACCGTCAGCCAGATCGACACAGAGCTTCTGGATCTCGGCCTTCGTCCCCACATCGATGCCGCGAGTTGGCTCGTCCAAAATGAGAAAATCGGGGTTGGTTGCCAACCATCGCGCCACAATGACTTTTTGCTGGTTTCCGCCGGACAACTGGCTGATGGGGGTCTCCAGGCTGGCGGTCTTTATCTCCAGTAGATCGACGTACTGACGAGCAATCTTTTCCTGCTCGCTTCGCGACATCAGGCGGAACACCCCCCGCTTGGTTTGCTCCGCCAAGATTATGTTCTCGCGCACCGACAGATCCTGCACGCACCCCTCATCCTTGCGAGACTCCGGGCAGAATGCCATGCCGGCCCGCATGGAATCGATTGGCGAATGACCAACCTTTTGGCCCTCCACTTCCAAGGTGCCGCCGGACGGCGAATCGGCGCCATAGACAGCCCGCGCCACCTCGGTGCGCCCGCTTCCCAGCAGCCCGGCCAAACCGACGACCTCGCCTTTGAAAACCTTGAGGTCGAACGGTTTCACACCGCCACGCACACTGAGTTGCTCGGCATCGACCACCGGCGTCGACTCATCGACCACCGTATCGGTTTGGTGGTGAATGGATGCCAAATCGTCAAACGAACGCCCCAGCATCGCCGATACGAGATCCTTGCGCGATAAGCTCTCCACGGCGTATTCGCCGACCAATCGTCCGTTACGCAAGACGGTTATGGTGTCGCACACCTCGTAGACCTGGTCAAGAAAATGAGTGATGAAAATGATGCCCAGACCGTCGTCGCGCAGCTTGCGCATCAGGTCGAACAACGTAACCACCTCGTGCTCGTTGAGTGACGATGTGGGCTCGTCCAAGATCAGCACATTTGCTGAGATGTCGACGGCACGCCCGATGGCCACCATCTGTTGAACAGCAATGGAATACCCCTCGAGCGGACGTTCGACATCGATGTCGACACTGATATTCTCCATTATTTGACGGGCCCGGCGGTTCATCTCGCGCCGGTTGATCAAACCCGCACGCCCCGGGTGACGCCCCACGAAAAGATTCTCGGCCACCGTCAGGTTGGGGCACAGATTGACTTCTTGATAGACGGTGGAGATGCCGCGGGCCTGCGCCTCTTGCGGCGAATGATTGATGATCGGTGTGGGCGAGTCACCCAAGAATATTTGGCCGGTCTCGAAGGCCTCGGCGCCTGTCAACACCTTCACCAATGTGGACTTGCCGGCACCGTTCTCACCCATCAGGGCCTGAATCTCGCCGGGTTTCAAGGTGAAGTCGACATCACTGAGGGCGAGCACCCCCGGGAAATTCTTGGTGATGCCGCGCATCTGGATCAATGTGTCTGGCACTGGTGTTCCTCTCACAATGTCCTGTGGAAGCGGGCGTGCGGGGTGTTTGACTACCTCGCACGCCCGTCAACTATGCATTCATGCTACGCCGGAAGGGCGCTGGGCCTATGACCCGAATGCCGTCTTCAACTGCTCGGCAGCATTGGTGCTGTCGATCAGAACTTCCTGCGAATAGGTGATCTTCGGGATCGCCTCGCCATTCATTGACTTCTTGATCAGATCGCCGACCTGCGGGCCAAGCAGTGGGTTGCACTGCCCGATGGCCTTGATGGTGCCGTCGACAACCATCTGGACGGCGGACTTGTTGCCGTCGAAGGACACGATGACATAGCTCTTGGGGTCCTTGCCGGCCGCCTGCAACGCCGCGATGGCGCCGTAGGTCATGTCGTCATTTTCGGAGTAGATGATGTTGAAGTCCTTGTTTTGCTGCAAGAACGACTCCATCACTTCCTGGCCCTTGGCCTGGGTGAACTCGCCGGTTTGCTCATAGACGATGTTCCAGTTGTTGGCCGCAGCAGCCTCTGTGAGAGCCTTGGAACGCCCGATCTGGGCGGTCGAGCCAATGGTGCCCTGCAGGTGCACGATGTTGGCCGTGGTGATGTTGTTGGAAGCCATGTAGGTCTTCAGGAAATCGGTAACCCGCTGGCCCTCGGCGTACATGTCGCCGCCGAAGTAGGTCAGATACAGATCGTCAGAAACCGAGAGCTGACGGTCCGAGATGACGACGGGGATGCCGGCGTCCTTGGCCTCTTGCAGCACGGGTTCCCAACCGGAGTCGGTGACCGGTGCCAGGTCGATAACCTCAACGCCTTGGGCGATCAGGTCACGAACATCTTGCTTCTGCTTGTCGGGGTCCTGGTTGGCATCGGCAAAGACGAGCTTGAAACCGTTGGCCTCCACGAAGTAGTCCTTGTAGCTTTGGGTGTTGGCGGTACGCCAACCGGATTCCGCCCCAACCTGTGCAAAGCCGACGGTGATGATCCCGTCACCATTGACGTCTTTGACCTGGAGGTTGTAACCGGTGCTGCTGGTGGCGGTATCTGTGCTCGTGCTGGTGTCCGTAGTTGGCGGCGGCGTTGTGCCCCCGCCATTGTTGGTACCGCAACCTGCCAACGACAACGCCATCAGCGCCGCCAGACCGGCCACGGTAATTTGCTTCTTCATTGCAGAATCCTCTCTGGGTGGCTCACATGGCCGAACCCAATGTGGTTTTGCTGCCCCGGCGCCCCTTGGCTCCGGTGGCTCGGCTCAGATTGGCTGGCCGTAGTAATGACGTTAGCGCTAACACCAACATGCTCGCAAGAGGCACGACGCGACGTTTGATAACAATCTGATAACGTTGTTTCCTCGTCGTCACCAATGTGAGCGCACTACTCAGACGGCTGCGGCTGTGGGGTCGATGTGAGCTCGGCCTAGATGCCCCGAGCAAGACGGTAGTAGGCGGCATTCCAACGCAGACGGTCATCGAAGCCGTCCCTGGTCGTGTCCTTGGTGATCAACGCGAACTCGGTGCCCAGCAGGCGGGCGAACTCACGCCAATGATCAGCAGTCAAGGCAGTCGACATGACCGTGTGGTGAGACGCACCCGACGCCAGCCAGCAAGCCGCGGAAGTATACAAATCCGGGTCCGGTACCCAAACGGCCCGACCCACCGGCAGCTTCGGCATCGCCGCGTCCGGGCCCACAACCTTGACCGTGTTGCCCGTCAACCGGAAACGATCCCGCATATCAGACAGCCCAACCACGACGGCGGGGCCAGGGTCAACATCGAACACGAACCGCACAGGATCACCTCGGTCCCCGATGCCCAACGGATGAATCTCGACGCGCGGCGTCTTTGACGTCAACGACGGGCACACCTCCAGCATGTGAGCACCCAAGATCTTCTCTTGGCCATCAACCAGGTGGTACGTGTAGTCCTCCATCAAGGACGCCCCGCCGGCCAGCCCCTGCCCCATCACCTTCGCGGCACGTACCAGCATCGCGGTTTTCCAGTCACCCTCGGCACCAAAGCCAAACCCATCGGCTGTCAGCCGTTGGACGGCCAACCCAGGCAGTTGAGTCAAGGCACCGAGATCTTCAAAATTCGTGGTGAACGCCTTGGCGTCACGGGCCTCAAGGAAGCCCCTGAGGGCGATCTCCTGCTTCGCGGCATACACCAGTGACCCATGACGGTCACCACCCTTGCGAAGCTCGGGAGCCACATCATAGTCGGCCTCATACAGCCCGGCCAGTGCCTCAGCCTCGGCGTCAGACACGGTGGCGACGACATCGGCCAGATCGTTCACACCCCATGTGTTCACCGAAGTGCCGAAAACATGCTCGGCCTCGGTTTTATCACCTTCAGTGACCGCCACGTTGCGCATGTTGTCGCCGAAACGCACCAAATTCAGGCCACGCAAACAGGCGATGCCGGCAGCGGCCCTCATCCAGACGTCAATCTCGCGGCAGACCCGCGGGTTTGACACATGTCCAACCACGATGCTGTGCGCCACTCCAAGACGTGCCTCGATATAGCCAAACTCGCGATCACCATGCGCAGCCTGGTTCAGGTTCATGAAATCCATGTCGATCGTGGCCCACGGCAACTCCACGTTGGCCTGCGTGTGCAGGTGCAGCAACGGCTTGGCCAACGCGTCAAGCCCGGAGATCCACATCTTTGCCGGAGAGAACGTGTGCATCCAGGCAATAACCCCAATGCACTCATCATCGGAGTTCGCCGCGACCATCGTGCGGACAATAGCTTCCTTACTGGTCAATACGGGCTTCCAAACCACATCCGCGAACAAACCAGCGTTGCTCAAGACCGCTGCAATCTCTCGCGAATTGGCATCAACCTGCGCCAACGCGTCCTCACCATAGAGGAACTGCGAGCCAGTCAAAAACCAAATACTGCTCATGATCAACCTTCCTAGTTTTGCCTGTTAGCATTTTGTTTCTTATTGGTTCAAGCAGCCACACGGACCATTGCCCAGGATACGGGTGGCAGAGTGAAGTGGAGACCGTCATCCTGAATGTCTGCGGTCAAAGGCTGCGGCGCGACCGACGTCGAGTCTGCCGCCGACGCCGCCCACATGAGATCTGGGTTGGCCAACACGACGGACTCAACGATTTTTCGTTCGGCAATTGAACTGAGATCGACTACCACCTCTTGGCCACCATCTACCTGTCGATTGACGAGGAATATGGCCAGATCGCCGGTTTCAGCATCGCGGGTCGCCACCGCATCAATGGTCGGAACATCACCAAACTTCTTAGTCGCCACGGTCGCGCATCGCACAGCCAGATTCAGGACGTCGCCTTTGGCGTACCGCGCTGTCAGGGCGAAGGGGTGGAATGTTGTCTGCTTCCAAGCCGGCCCGCCGGGTTGCGTCATGATGGGGGCGATGACGTTCACAAGCTGCGCCAGGCAAGCCGAGCGGACGCGGTCAGAGTGACGTAGAAGCGAGATCAGCAAAGAGCCAACGACAACTGCGTCAGCGACGTTGTATTTGTCTTCCAGCAACACTGGCGCCACCGGCCAATCATCACCCGATGGCAGCCGTGACTCAGCCCGTTGCTGATACCACACGTTCCACTCGTCGAACGAGATGCCAATTTTCTTCGATTGCTTCAGAGCGGCACCAACATGATCGGCCGTCGCGATTACCGAGTCGATGAAGTAATCCATGTTGACGCCGGACGCCAAGAAACTGGCGAGATCTCCGTCCTCTTCAAAGTAGTAGGCGTGAGTGGATACGAACTCGACGTCATCATAGGTTTGAGTCAACACTTCGCGCTCCCACAGGCCGAAGGTTGGCATCGACGAGTGCGATGAGCCGCACGCCACCAACTCAAGCGTTGGGTCGATCATCCGCATTGCCTTGGCTGTGCGCGACGCCAAACGGCCATACTCGTGCGCGGTCATGCCGCCGATCTGCCATGGGCCGTCCATCTCGTTGCCGAGACACCACATTTTGACCCGGTACGGTTCTTCCGCGCCATTGGTCCGCCGCTGATCCGACAACCGCGTGCCGGATGGGACATTGCAATACTCCAGCAGGTCGAGAGCCTCCTGAATACCCCGCGTACCCAAGTTAACCGCCATCATCGGCTCCACGCCGGCCGCCTTGGCCCACGCCATGAACTCATCCACGCCGAAACTGTTGGGCTCGGTTGAATGCCAGGCCAGGTCTAGACGCCGCGGTCGTTGATCGGCTGGACCTACGCCATCTTCCCAACGGTACCCGGAAACGAAGTTTCCGCCTGGGTACCGCACAATCGTCACCCCAAGCTCCCTGACCAGGTCAAGAACGTCGCGCCGAAAACCCTGACGGTCTGCCGACGGATGATCCGGTTCATACAAGCCGGAGTAGATACTGCGACCCAGGTGCTCCGCAAAGGACCCGAACGTGCGCCGATTCACCGGGGCCACGACATACTCGGGGTCCAATTTGATAGTCGATGCCATGGGGTTACCTGCTTTCTGCTCGTCTTACTTCAGTGATCCCAGAGTGAGACCGGATTGCCAATATCGCTGCAGGAAGAGGAAAGCGACGATCAGCGGAACGATCGAAACAAACGCGCCAGAGACAACCAGATTCCAAACCTGTTCTGAGGTCGACCCGACGCTGGAATGCGTCAGCCAGTAGTTCAAGCCGACTGTGATGGGCCACAACTTGGAACTCGACAACATGATCTGCGGTAGGAAGAAGTTGTTCCAAGTAGCAACCACACTCAGCAGCAGCACCGTCACAATGGCCGGGCGTAATTGCGGAATCGACACAGACCAGAATGTCCGAAACTCGCTGGCGCCATCGACCCGCGCGGCGTCCATCAGCTCATCAGGCAGGGCTTCTTGGCAGTAAACGCGTATCAAGTAGGTCCCAACAGGGCTCAACAAAGACGGCAGGATCACCGCCCAAATCGTATTGATAAGCGAGAGCTTGCTGAACATCATGAACAGTGGCAACACCAGCGCGGTCGCCGGGACCATGACTGATCCCAACACGAGAGCAAAGACAAACCCCCGTCCCTTGAAGTTGTATTTGGCGAAACCGTAGCCGGCGAGCACTGATATGGTTGTGGCCCCAATGCCACCAACAAAGGCATACAAAAGCGAATTACCCAGCCAGCGCCAATAGATGCCGTTAGAGTAGGTGGACAACCCGCTGAGATTTGCGAAAAACGAGAAATGCCCGGAGAACCAGAGCGGCCCAGAACTTGAAACAAACAGATCGGGGTTTGATTTGGTCGACGCCACCAGCAGCCACCAGAGCGGGATGAGGAAATACACGCACAGGATGACCAAGAAAACCTGACTTGGGATGCGCTTCGGCTGATACCCATGGGGCTTTGAAGTACTCATATCACTTTAGTCCGCTCTGCTTACGCGTGAGGAAAAGGAATAAGTACGAGCCGATGAACACGATGATGCCCAGCGAGAACGCTATGGTCGATGCATAGTTGAATAACCCTCGGCTGAACGCCACGTTCGCCGCGTACATGTTGGGCGTGTATGTCACCGGTATGGCCGACGGTGCCGCAGCACGAAGGATCGTTGGTTCTGTGTAGAACTGGAGCGTGCCTATCAGGGAGAATACTGTGCACATGATCAGCGACGGCACGATGAGCGGAAGCTTGACATGGATCGCTGTTTGAGTCGTGCTCGCGCCGTCAAGCAGAGCGGCCTCGTAAAGCGACGGGTCGACGGCTTTCAGCGCCGAGAAAATGATAATCATGTAGTACCCGACCCACTGCCAGGTTACGACATTTACCAAAGCTCCAAAGATGTTGTCGGGCGCCAGAATGTTCGGGGCGGTCAGGCCGAATTGTTTGAATAGCCCCGTGATTGGGCCGAAGTTTGGGGAGTAAAGGAAGCTCCACATCAGCGCGCCGATCATGGCTGGCACCGCGTATGGCAAGAACACCAAAAGTCGGGACAAACGTGCCAGCTTCGTGGTAAGGGTGTCCAGAATCATGGCGATTATCGTGGCAAGGCCGATCTGAATCGGCACCATCACCAGCACATAGTAGGCAACACGCCGCAAGCCTTGGAGAAATACTGGATCCGTAAAGACCCGAACATAGTTGTAGAGCCCGGTAAAACGAGCCCCACCGACCAAGCCCTTCTGCCACAATGACAGCCAGAAGGCGTAACCCAGCGGAGCCACCAGGAACACAATGAAGACCACCAGGAATGGCGCGATAAACAGCCACCCCCAGCGATCTCGACGCTGGCGAAGTTTGGCAAGACTTGCTCTCGGCGCCGCGCCAGTGGTTATGGCAGACATATGAACTCCCTTCGCCCAGGCCGTGGGGCCGCCGGTTCAGGCGACCCCACGACTGTGGCTTGTACCACTACCCTTGGGTGACAGTGAAGCCCTGATCTTGCGCGTACTGAACAAGAGTGGCTTGGAAATTGTCGATTGTGGTATCAGCGTCGGACTGGCCCTGCATCATGGCAGCATTTGCCTGATCCAACTGGCTGCGGACATACGGCGTGAATGGGCTGTACACCACGCCGGTGTAGCCTTGGCCGGCTGCCAGGAAGACGTCAGCGTTGATCATTTGCCCGTTGAAGAACGGGTACGGCAGATTCTTGAAGTAGTCCGAGGTCAACATCGGCAGGTATGTCGGGAACAAGGCCGCCTGCTCGACGCCAATCTTCCACGAGTCCATATCACCGTAGATGCCCATGGCAACCTTGGCTGCCAACTCCGGCTGCTTGGACTGCGTCGTCACAGCGAAGCTTGAGCCGCCCCAGTTCACCATAACCGGGTTGGCTTTGTCCCACTGCGGCAGCGGCACAGCCTGCCAAACGGCATCACTGCTGCCGCCGCTGGCTCCGGACAGGTAGCCCGGGCCCCAGGCTGCTGAGATGTAGCTGGCGTAGGTGCCATTGACCATCGCGGTCGTGTAGTCGGTGGTTCCGGCATCATCGTTGGCCACAACACCCTGCTTGACCAAGTTGTACCAGTACTCCTGAACCTTCTTCGTGCCTGCAGTGTTGAAGTTGATGCCCAACTGTTGCGGGTTGGCGGCGTCATACGTGAAACCGGACGCGCCGGCATTGGCTTGCTCGTAGAGGGCTAGGAGCTGTGATTCGCCGTTGCTCGGCCAGTCGGTGATGTACCCCGGATAGCCTGCGTCTTTCAATGCTTTGGCGGCAGTGGCGAACTCATCCCATGTTGTGGGGATCGGCACGTTGTACTTGTCGAAAATGTCTTTGCGTACCAGCAAGCCCATTGGGCCGCCATCCACGGGGACGGCGTAGACGCCCGAACCGACCGAGGCGTCCTTCCACGCACCGGCGGTGAAGTTGGACTTGATGTCGTTGATGCCGTACTTGGTCAGGTCGACCAGCGCGTTCTGGATGGTGTAACTACTCAGTGTTTCGAACTCCAGCATGATGACGTCCGGGGCACCAGTGCCGGCTTGGATAGCTGTCGTGAACTTGTCGTACTCGCCACCGCCCTGGCCAGCATTCGTCCAGCAAATCTGAACGTCGTCGTGAGTCTGGTTGAACAGGTCAACCACCGGCCCAAAGGCTGGGTACCAAGCCCAGACAGTGACCTGAGGTAGGTTGGTCTTGGTGATCGTGTTGTCGCAGGCGGCGCCATTATTGGCCGGCGCCGATGTACTCGTATCAGACGGATTGGTGGTAGCGCCGCCACCGCTGCTGCCTGCACAGCCAGCCAATGACAAGGCCAACATGCCTGCCACGCCGGCCGCAATGAGTTGTTTCTTCATTACAATCCTCTCTGGGTGGCCGACTGTGGCCTCGCCCACGTAGGTTTTGATTTGGGAGCCCGAAGGCCCCGTTGCCTCGGCGCAGCTTTATCGCTGGTCGCTGCATATACGACGTTAGCGCTAACATTTGGCTATTGGCAACCCAAGCCGGGCACTTTTTGATAACAATGTGGTAACGATCTCGCTTGGCCGCATGTGCATGTGAGCGTACTACATCAGCACTTGACTCTTGGACTTCCTGGGCACAGAAATCCGGCTGCGTCCGGGGCTGACGAGCGGCCTCTGTCCAAGGTAGAATGACCCCACATGAAGACACCTCGAACCACGCCCACCATGGCGGAGGTGGCCGCCGCCGCAGGGGTGTCGCAGCAGACGGTCTCTCGGGTGCTGAACAGCAACCCGTCCGTGTCTGCGAAGACGAGGCAGAAGGTTCGCGAAGCGATTGCGGCCCTGGAATACCGGCCAAATCTGGCGGCCCGGGCACTCGTCACGGGTAATACCCACATCATCGGCGTGCTCGTGTCCTCAACCAGCCTGGAAGGGCCGTCTGGGTCACTTCTGGCCATCGAGCAGACGGCGCGAAAGGACGGTTATTGGGTCTCGATGGCCAGCCTTCAATCCAACACCGCGGAGGAAGCCGTCGACGTCATTTCTCACTTCATCAATCAGGGTGTTGACGGTATCATCGCCGTCGCCCAGACCGCGGTTTCGGTCGACGCTACGCTGAAGGCAGTCGGCACGATGCCCACCGTGCTGGTGACCTCCGGCAGCGTCCCCGAAGATTGCTTCTCCGTTGACGTCGACCAAGCCGACGGAACACGCCAACTGATGACTATCCTGCGCGGTCTTGGGCACACGCGCATCGCTCACGTGTCAGGTCCGGCACTCGACCTGCATGCCGCAGCCCGTCTCGCCGAATGGCGGGCATCGCTGCCCGACGGGGCGGACGAGATAGTCGTCGAAGGTGATTGGTCGTCCGGCTCGGTCTATCGCGCTGCCATGACCATGCTGGCCACGGGGGCCAACCCGACGGCGATTTTCGCAGGCAACGATCGCATGGCCTTGGGAGTCCTGCGGGCGCTGAACGAGCGTGGCCTTCGCGTGCCGACAGACATGTCCGTGGTCGGGTTCGACGATATCCTGGGCACAGACTGCGCAATCCCGCCGCTGACAACGATCAGCCAGAATCACAGCGCGCTAGGGTCAGCGGCAATGGACCTGATGCTGGAAGCCATGGATGGACGCCCGGCCCGCAGCGTCAAAATCCCGGGGCAACTCATAGTGCGGGCATCAACTGGTGTCCCTGCGCAGCCCAAGTAACCTACACCAACCAAAATAGGACAATGCCCTCGCCTTGATGGCCGGGGTAGAAAGCCATCTCAGCGAGGGTATTGCCTTTTCAAGGGAACCCACCTTAAAGGGATTGAGTGAGCTCCCCTCGGCTAGCCGCTCAGGGGGGGTCAGCGTCTAGTCATCTATGCAGCGGGCGCCTCCTCGCGGCGGCGGATGGCGGCGATTGCCACCATCACGCCAGCCAGGGCTAGCCCGCCGGTTGCGGCGCCGGTGCCCAGGCCAGTGGCTAAGACACCACCGGTTTGAACAACCATTGCGTTGACTGCCACAGCCACCGGCGCTGACGGTGTACCAAGGTTGCCTGACTGATCAGTTTCCTGAGCAGTCAGGTTATGGGTCCCAAAGCCCAGTGGGCTGGTTGGGGTGCAACTCCACGTGTGGTTGGCTGCAACAGTGGCGGTGCAAACCGTCGCGCCGTTGCTGTCCTTCACCGTGATCTTGTCGCCAGCTGCCGCAGCGGTACCGCTGATGGTCGGCGACTGGTTGCTGGACGGTGACACCGGGTTGATCGTCGGTGGGGTCGTGTTGATGGTCAGGTCGATCGGGTCACCAATCAGCTTGTAGCCCGCGCCATCGGTCACCGTCGGCGTTAGCGCGATGCTGCCGGAAGGTAGATCGGATGTCGGGGTGCAACTCCAGGTGCCGTTCGGCTGGACGTTGACCGGGCCGCAAACCGTGATCGTCTTGGTCGGATCGCTGGGATCAGGCCTGGTCACAATGACCGTCGTCGGGTTGGTCGGGTCATTGCTGTAAGGCGCGGTGCCTTCGATCGGCGGCCTCGGCACGACGACTGTCGTGTTCGGCTTCGGCTTGTTGATCGCCGGCTTGGTGGTGTTGACCGTCACCGTCACCGGATGACCTGGGTTGTCGCCACCAGTGGCGTCCTTCACAACGGGCGTCAGGGTGACGTCACCCTTGGGCAGCGGCGTGGAGGGGCTTGGTGTGCAACTCCAAGAACCGTCGGATTGGACGGTGGCCGTGCAAACCATGATGATCTTGGTCGGGTCATTCTGATCCTGCATGATCACATCCACGATCGTCGGGTTGTTCGGGTCAGGGCTGTAAGGAGCGCTGCCCGGGCCACCCTTGATCGTCGGAGTATCAGTGACCACTGTCGAACCGTCGGCTGGGCCACTGATAGTGGCCGGCGTCTTGTCGATCGTTATGGTCTTCGGAGCGGACGGATCCGAGGTGTTGCCGGCCGAATCCGACTCGGTGGCCGTCACGGAGGGGGTCGTCCGCGTGCCGGTGCTCGGCAACGAGGTCGGGTCAGACGGTGTCGTGCTGTTGGTCCGGCTGCAAGACCACTTGTAGTCAGGCGCTGGCCCAACTGTGGCGGTGCAGTAGACCTTACCGTTACCGTCCTTGACTGTGATGGTGTCGCCTTCCTTGGAACCCGTGCCACTGATGGTCGGGTTGTCGGTGACAACTGTGCCGCTGGGCCCGGTGATCGTCGGCGCAGGCGGAGACCACGTCACATCGCCCGGCCACAGGTTCCCGCTGCCATTGGCAGGTGACGAGTACGTGCCACTGAAGGTTACCTTCTCAGGCTTCGTGTCGGTGGCCGTCGCCGTCGCCATGCCATCAGCACCAGTCGGGTTGATGACCATCGCGAACACAACCGGGGTTGCCGGGTTAGGTGTGATAGTTAGGGTCACACCCGGGATCGGGTTGCAATCCTTGTCAGCCATAAGCACCTTCAGGCCCTCGGTGACGCCGCTCTTCACATTGGCCGACGTGTAAAGCGTCGGGCTGGCGCCAGTCAGGTCGTAGGCATAAATCTGGCCGACCTTCATTTGCTGACCGTTCACGAGGCAGATGACGTCGGGGTCGACGGGGCCTGGCTTGAACGGAACTGACACAACATCAGGTGCACCAACTGCCGTGCCGTTGTAGAACGCCTTGACGGTGTAGTCCGTCTTGGCCACCCTGGATGTCAAGGTCGACACAAACGTACCGGCCGTGGCTCCCGTCGTGATGGTGCCAACCGTCACAGAGCCACCAGACGGGGCCGTCGGCGTGATCGTGAAGTCGCTGGGACTCACCTTTGACGGGTCGGTCACAATGTTGTTGTTGCTGTCCCTGGCGGTGATCGTGCAGGTGTAGTAATCCGAAGCGGTATTACCGTTGGCAACCGGTGTCACGGGTGTCGCTGTGGACGATGATGTTGGCACGCACGCGAGCGTGGACTTCGTTGGGTCAACGACGCCCGGCGTGAATGTCACCTGGACGTCACCGATGTAGGTGCCGGTCGCGCGGACGTTGATCGTCTCGGCCACCAGGTCGGTGATGGTGACGGAGGCGTAACCGGCAACCGTGGTCGCAGTGTTACTGCCGGCCGGCACGAACGTCGACGAGCTGGGGAACGCAGGTGTTGGAGCACCAGTCGGGTTCGGGTACCACGGTGGTGTCAAACCGGTGGTGCCGGTGAACGCGAAGGTCACCGAGTCACCGTCAACCGGATTGCAGAACTCGTCAGTCACATATGCCTGAATGACTGATTGCGTGCCCACCGGGGTAGAGAAGGTGCTCGCCGTCAGGGTCGTGCCATGCGTGCTGCCGCACATATAGTTCGGGCCGTCATGAGGGGCGCCGGGCTTGAAGGTGATGGCCGCCGGCAACAGGTTGCCCAGCGCGGCGTAGTTGCCGGCCGCATGAACCGTCTCAGCCTTGGTGTCACTGACAGTGCCAGTGGCCATGCCATCAGAATTGGTCGTGCCCAAAGTCGTGGTGTACTGCACCGGGCCCTGCGCGGCGGGGGTACCGTCAGCGAAAGTGACCGGGAAGTTTGGCAACGGGTTGCACGCCGAGTCAAACAGGTACGTCCGCAAAGCCTGCGTCGCGCCCACCGTCGGGTTAGCCGTCTTCATCGGCTCCTTCGGGCTCATTGTGGACGCCGGGTCCGGGCTGAAGGGGTACGGATACACCTGGGTCGATATCGCGGTGTACAGAACACCATCAACCTCGACCGCGCAAATGCCAGGCGCCACTGCGCCCCCGGTGAACCGTGACGGTGCAGCCGTCGTTGATGTCCAACTGGTGATGCCGGTGTCAGTCGGCGCCGACGCGTAGATCGGGGTTGCTGTACCAGCAATGTCGATCTTGGCGGTGATCGAAGCGATCTCTGCCTTCGTGTCTGTGAAAGTCGTCACGGCGGTGCCGGCAACCGTATTGACCGTCGCTGCACCTGTCAGGCTGGCCGTCGTCTGGTTGACACTGAACGTCACCGGAACGCTACCCACCGGGTTGCAGTACTGGTCGGTGATGTAGGCCGTGGCCCTCGAGTTCGTTGTCACCTCCTGCGGCGAGGTCGCCATCAGATGCGTGCCATTGACATGACCTTGGGTGCCATCCGGGCAAGTACTCGGAACCTCAGGCACAGGGCTGCCGGCGGTGAACGTCACATTGGTCGTGCCGTCATCACCACGGATCTCGTTGGCGACGTGCGACGTCGGGTCGGTGTAGGCCACCTTTGACGTTATGTTCGTCGTCTCGGCAACCTTATCTGTCTCGTAGGCTGTCGCCA
>WQYR01000034.1 GCA_009781145.1 Propionibacteriaceae bacterium
AGTCACCCGGCTGATGGACTATGGCAAGTTCAAATATGAAGCGGCCCAGAAGGCCCGGGAATCGCGTCGCAACCAGTCGAACACAGTCATCAAAGAGATGAAACTGCGTCCCAAGATTGACGAACACGACTACGCGACCAAGATCGGTCACGTCGTCCGGTTCCTCAAGGGGGGCGACAAGGTGAAGATCACCATCATGTTCCGTGGACGGGAGCAGTCCCGTCCTGAACTGGGACTCAACCTATTACAGCGGCTGGCCGAGGACGTTGCAGCCGACGGGGTGATGGAGCAGGCACCGCGCCAGGAAGGCCGCAACATGCATATGGTGCTGGCGCCGACGCGAAAGAAGTCCGAGGCGCGCGCCGACCAGGCCGCCGCTCGCGAGACAAGGATGGCGGAGCGAGTGGCCGCCGCCGAGGCAGACAAGAGCTTCGAGGCCGAGCGTCGCGCGGCTTCGCAGGGCGTTGAGACCGCCAAGAAGAAGAAACGAGGACCAGCCGACAACATGGACCCAGACGTTGAGTTCTGACGGGTCTGGTTGATGGCCAAGCCGGTGCTACCCGCGCCGGGCTAAAAACAAGGAGAAAGGCGAGCATATGCCGAAAATGAAGACGCATTCCGGTGCCAAGAAACGGTTCAAGATCACCGGGTCGGGCAAGCTCATCCATGCACGCGCGGGCAAAGCCCATCTGAACGAACACAAGCCGACGAAGCGTACGCGCCGTCTGGGGCTCGATGCAGTCCTGGTCAAGGCCGACGCCAAGAAGGCCCGTCGTCTGCTAGGCAAGTGAAAGGTAGGTAAGAGATCATGGCACGTGTCAAGCGGGCAGTAAATGGTTTGAAGAAGCGCCGCGAGGTGCTCGAGCAGGCGTCGGGTTATCGCGGGCAGCGCTCGCGGCTCTACCGCAAGGCCAAGGAGCAGATTCTGCACTCGGGCACCTATGCGTTGCGTGACCGCCGGGCGAAGAAGGGTGACTTCCGGGCCTTGTGGATTCAGCGCATCAACGCGGCATGCCGCGCCGAGGGCATGACCTACAACCGGTTCATTAATGGTCTGAAGCTGGCTGGCGTCGAGGTCGATCGCAAGATCCTGGCCGAGTTGGCCGTCACGGACGCTTCGGCATTCGCGACGCTGGTGGGTGTGGCCCAGGCGGCGCTGGCCGCCGCCCCGAAAGCTGTCACAGCCTGACGATGACAATATCGCAGACAGTTTGGCCTGCGGGGGCGGCGTGGCCGCCCTGTTCGGCGGCCAAACTGCACCTGGCCCGTCGTCTGCTCACAGCCAAGGGCCGGGATGCTGAAGGTGCCTTCCTGGCGGAAGGTCCTCAGGCCGTGCGCGAGGCAATGGGTTATGGCAGTTTGGTGTTCGTCGTCGTCGCCGAAGGACGAACCCCGCAGGCGCAATCCTTGGCGGTCGACGCGGCCCTGCGTGGGCTGCCGGCGTTTTCAGCCACGGACGCGCAAATGGCCCAAATCACCGACACCGTGCACGGGCAGGGTGTCGTGGCGGTTTGCCGTCGCCTGGAGGTCGGTCTGGACGATCTTGACGGAAAGCTGTTCCTGGTTCTGGACGAGGTACGCGACCCCGGCAACGTGGGCACGCTGATCCGCACCGCCGATGCCTTTGGCGTGGATGGCGTCATCGCGACGACGGGCACCGCAGAGGTGTATTCGCCGAAGGTGGTGCGGGCAAGCGTCGGGTCAGTGTTTCACCTGCCGGTGGCGCAAGGTGTCGCCTTCGAGGACGTCGTCGCATGGGCGCGGTCGCGAGGCTACCGACTTATCGGCGCCGATGTTGGCGGTGATCCTCTGGCCTGGGGGTTTGCGGCGACCGGGCAGCCGGTGGCGTGGGTTCTCGGCAACGAGGCTCATGGCATACCTGACGAGCACTTGCGGATGCTTGACGAGACCATGAAGGTGCCGATGTGGGGCAAGGCTGAAAGCCTGAACGTCGCCATCGCGGGGGCGATCTGTTTGTGGGAATCGGCCCGCGAGCAGGCCATCGGTGAGCCGCACACGCCGTAGAATTGAGAGGCCTTGATCGGCCCCGTCATCCTGCGCGCAGTCGCAGGATCTGGCGCAACTGAAAGGACAACCCAGTGGAACCAGTGGAGGAAGCCGCCAGCGCGGCACTTGCCGCTATCGCGGCCGCGTCCAACTTGGCTGATTTGGCTGACGTCAAGGCCGCTCATGTCGGCGAAAAGTCGCCGATCGCCCTGGCCAACCGGGCCATTGCCGACTTGCCGCCGGATCAGCGCAAAGCCGCCGGGATGGCGATTGGGGCGGCCCGGGCACGGGTCAACGAGGCTTTCGCGGCCCGCGAGGCTGAGCTTTCGTCCCTCGCGCTGGACGAGCGACTGCGGGCCGAGGCTGTCGACGTCACACTTCCCGTGGCGCAACCGGTGGGGGCGATCCACCCCGTCACGGCGATGATCCACCAGATGTGTGACATCTTCGTCGCGATGGGCTGGGAGGTCGCTGACGGCCCTGAGGCCGAGGCCGAATGGCTGAACTTCGACGCACTGAACTTCACGCCCGATCACCCGGCGCGGTTCCTGTCGGACACTTTGTTCCTAGACCCACCCGAGCATCACAAGCTGCTGCGCACCCAGACGTCGCCCGTCCAGATGCGCACTCTGCTGACACGCGACCTGCCGTTGTACATCGTCTCGCCGGGAAAGGTGTACCGGGCGGACGAGTACGACGCCACGCATCTGCCGGTGTTCCACCAGCTTGAAGGTTTGGCTGTCGACAAGGGCCTCGGCATGGCTGATCTGCGGGGGACGCTCGACCATCTGGCCCAGTCGCTGTTCGGCGACGGCATCGAGACAAGGTTGCGTCCCCATTATTTCCCCTTCACCGAGCCGAGCGCCGAGATCGACGTGCGCTGCTTCGTCTGCAAGGGCGAATGCGGGCCCGACAAGCCGTGCCGCACCTGCAAATCAGAAGGCTGGATCGAATGGGGTGGCTGCGGTGTCGTCAACCCTCGGGTGCTAGCCGCCGCAGGCATCGACACCGATGTCTGGTCGGGTTTCGCTTTCGGCATGGGCATTGACCGCACGGTGATGTTCTCGACCGGGGCGCGAGACCTTCGCGACTTCGTCGAGGGTGACATGCGTTTCGCCCCGCTGTTCGGGCGGTTGCTTGACTTGGAGGAGGTAGCGGCATGAGGGCACCGCTGAGCTGGTTGCGTGAACTGGCCGAGATCCCCGCGGAGACGGTTGAGATCGCCCGCGCCCTGACTGACGCCGGATTGCAGGTCGAGCGTATCGACGACCCGTCGTCGGCCATCGACGGTCCGGTGGTTGTCGGGCAGGTGCTCGACTTCGTCGATGAGCCGCAGAAGAACGGCAAGGTGATCCGCTGGTGTCATGTGGACGTCGGCGAGCACAACCCCGACGGTGAGAACGCTCGCGGCATCGTCTGCGGGGCTCACAACTTTGTCGTGGGTGACTATGTGGCGGTGGCGCTGTCCGGCACAACCTTGCCGGGCGGGTTCCTCATCGCCGCCCGCAAGACGTACGGCCACGTCAGCGACGGCATGATCTGTGCGGAGGACGAACTGGGCCTGGGTGAGGATCACGCCGGCATCATCGTCCTGCCGAGCGACCCAGCCCCACAGGTGGGTTCGGACGCCCTGGAATTGTTGGGGGCGCGAGAGGCGGTCTTCGACATCGACGTGACGCCGGACATGGGTTATTGCCTGTCGGTGCGAGGTTTGGCGCGCGAGGCGGCCCAGATCACAGGCGGGCGTTTTGACGACCCCTACGCCACCCCGGTGCCAGCTGATTCCGGGCGCGGTTATACCGTGCGTCTCGACACGCCGAATTGCCCGTTGTTCACGGCTATCAAGGTGACGGGCATCGACCCGGCCGCACCGACGCCGTCTTGGATGGTGCGACGCCTGCAGGCCGCGGGAATGCGGCCGATCTTCCTGGGCGTCGACATCGCCAACTACGTCATGCTTGAGTCGGGGCAGCCGCTGCATACCTATGACCTGACCTCGCTACGCGGGCCCATCGTCGTCCGCCAGGCGAAGCTAGGTGAGAAGATAACCACGCTTGACAAGTTGGAACGAGCGCTCTCGGTTGAAGACATGCTTATCACGGACGATTCCGGGGCGATCGGCCTGGCCGGCGTCATGGGCGGTCTGGACACGGAGTTGCAGCACGACACCACAGACATACTGATTGAGGCTGCCTGGTTCGATCCGGCGACGATCGGGCGCACCTACCGGCGTCACAAACTGCCCAGCGAGGCATCCCGGCGGTTCGAACGGGGCGTCGATCAGGGCGTGGCCTACGCGGCGGGCCGGCGCTGCGCCGAGCTTCTGCGCGACCTGGCCGGCGGCGTCATCAGCGACGATGTCACCATCGCTGGAGCTGTGCAACCGATGCCCACCCAAACGATCGACGCCGACCTGCCGCGCCGCATTTTGGGTGTCGACGTGCCGGCCACCAAGGTGGTCGAGGTGCTGCGCGCCTCCGGCGTGGCCGTCGAAGAACAGGACTCCAAGTTGCGGCTGACGCCGCCAACCTGGCGACGCGACCTCGTCGACCCCTATGACTACGTCGAAGAAGTCGGCCAGAAAGTGGGCTATTCGGCGATCCCGTCGCGCGTGCCGACCGCCCCAGCCGGGCGCGGTTACACGGCACGCCAACAAGCCCAGTGGGCCATCATTCAGGCGCTGGCAGCCGCCGGCTTTGGCGAAACGTTGACGCTTCCGTTCATCGGGGCGCCCGACCTCGACAAGCTGGGGCTTACGGCCGACGACGAGCGCCGTCATGTCGTCACGCTGGCAAACCCGCTCTCGGACGCCCAGCCGTGGCTGCGTACGACGCTGCTGCCGGGGTTAATGGCCGCCGTCAACCGCAACACGTCGCGGTCGCTGAACGATGTGCGCCTGTTCGAGGCGGGCTCGGTGTTCCTGGAGACCGGTGCCGGTGTGCAGGTCATGCCCGACGTTTCGTGTCGGCCCGACGAAAGCGAGATCACCGAGTTGTTCGCCCGGCTGCCGAAACAGCCGGTTCACCTTGCGGCGGTGCTGGCAGGTGATTGGCTGCCGGCCCGCTGGGACGCACCTGCTCAGCCGGCGACGTGGGCGAATGCCGTGGCGGCGGCAGATGCGGTGGCTGGGGCGATTGGTGTGACCCTGGAGCGCCGGGCTGCGGCCGTGGCGCCGTGGCACCCGGGGCGTTGCGCCGAGCTGGGTGTGAGGGCTGGCGGCGAGTTCGTCGCCATCGGTTACGCCGGCGAGTTGCATCCGAAAGTCGTTGCGGATTGGGGGCTGCCCGTCGGTGCCTGCGCCATGGAGCTGGATGCTGACGCCTTGGTTGCGGCGGCTGACGCCCTGGCGCCTGGCGAGATCGCGTCGCTGTCCAGCTATCCGGCAGTCAAGCAGGACGTGGCCCTGGTGGTTGATGTAGACGTGCCAAGCGCGGCGGTGGAGGCGGCGCTGCGGGCCGGCGCCGGTGAGCTGCTGGAGTCGATGCGCCTGTTCGACGTTTTCACTGGCGAGCAGTTGGGCAATGGCAAGAAGTCCCTGGCCTACTCGCTGGTCTTCCGGGCCCCCGACAAGACGCTGACGGAAGCCGACGCGACCGCGGCGAAAGAATCCGCTGTCGGAGCAGCCGCTAAGGCAACAGGCGCCAGTCTGCGCGCTTAGCCCAACCTCGTAACCCTGCGAAGTCGTAAGATCTTCCTCGCTCGCCCATTTGGCCGAGATCTGTTGATGTGTGCAGAGCGAACTCTTGACGGTGAGGAGTTGCTGACCCGTTGTCTGGGCGGCGACATTTGGTCGGTCCGGTCGTAGTGCCTACAAGCTGAGTTCGGCATGCGAGCCGAGCCGAACCAGGCGTAGCGTGTCGGCGTCTGGCTTGGAGTAGATGAGCACAAGGTCTGGGGCAATGTGGCAATCACGATGGTCCCGCCATTGGCCCGTCAGCTGATGATCGCGGCATTGTGGGGGAAGCTGCTTGTCGGACCGAAGCAACTCAATCAGGCCAGGGAAGTCAGATGTGAGTTTGGCTGCCAACCTTCCTTTGCGCTCTCGTTTCCAGTCGGCCTTGAACTGGCCTGTCGGTTCTACCGCTCTGTTAGTCGGCGTCAAGGTAGTCAATTAGATCGGCGGTGTCTGTGAAACGCGGCAACCCACCGGCCCTGGCTTGGCGAATCGCGGCGACCGTCGCCTCGTTCGGCACCAGGGGGTCGAAAGGCAGCGCCTTTTCGGCGGCAATGCGTACCAACAACATTCTGAACGCGTCCGAGACCGTCAATCCGATGGACGCCAGCACGGCAGACGCCTCTTCTTTCACGGTCTCGTCAACCCGCGCTCGAACTATTGCGTTGGCTGCCATGGGCCCTTCCTTTCGTCTGAGCCACATTGTAGCACGCAACAATGACTGGGACTGGTTAGTCATCAAGATCAGCCTCGTTCCAGACGTGCGCGCAGGTTTCCTTCGCGAGTTCTGTCTCCTCGGGTGACAGGTTGCTGTATTCGAGCACCTCGACCGCTTCCTTCAGGTACTCGGGGGCGGTGCTCGGGATGGTTCCTGTCACCAGGAAGTGTCGCCACTGTTCGCGGACGGGTGATTCATCGTCCTGCTTCATCAGTTCAAAGAAGCCAAGGTGAGATGTAGGCGTATCCGGCACTCCCTCCATCTCCATGGTGAGCCAACGGTGTGCGTGGCCGTCCGGGAAGATCGGCTCGTTCGCGAGGTTCATCGACCAAACGGACGGGCCGCCTTCGTCTAGGTCTGGTGCAGCGCCGAAGACGTGGAGCTTGGCGGCCTCCATGAGCTTCGGTTCCCGGCGCACATAAAGTTTGTGAGTGGTGCCGGGCATGTCGACTGTGAACGCTGCGTCAAACTTCACCATGCGGTGGGACTTCCAGAACTCTGGGTTGAAACTTCGCCTCAGGCAGTCAACTGAGTAAGGCTCGACGATATGGATTTGGTCCAGTTCTGCTTTTAGCCCGAAGAAGTCGGCGATGAAGCCTTGGGTGATGGTCTTGTGGTCCTCGGACGTCAGTACCTTGGTGATGCCGAGGAGGCTGAGTGGGTTGATGATGTCGCGCATGGCGGTCCTTTCGGTCGGTTTATGGACGGGGGTTGTGCCTTGATCCGCTCGTGACCACTATCGTCAAAACCTGTCGAAATCGGCATGAAAAGCGCAATCTGTGGATGACGCGGGATGTTTCTCGCCACCGGTGGATAACTATTGGTGGTTGGGAACGTCGACGTCGAACGAATCGGCGAGGCTGGCGCCGGCTGGATGCGGAAAGGAAAATCCGCAGTGACCGAGTGCCGTTGGTGTTGCATAATCATGCAATTTGGTGCATACTTATGCGCATGACGTTTTCAGTTGCCGTAGCCGGCGCCACCGGTTACGCCGGCGGGGAGTTGCTCCGCGTGCTGCTCGCGCACCCGGAGGCTCGCATCGGCGCCTTGACTGCCCATAGCAATGTCGGCGACACCCTTGGGTGGCATCACCCGCACCTTTTGCCCCTTGCCGATCAGACCCTGCTGGATACCACCGCCGAGAATCTGGCCGGTCATGACGTCATCGCATTGGCCCTACCGCACGGAGCATCCGGTGCTATAGCCGCAGAACTGGCCGCTGCTTCTCCAGGCTCAGTACTGATCGACCTTGGTGCCGATCACCGCTTGGAATCAGCCGAGGACTGGGACGAGTTTTACGGCGGTGAATACCAGGGTGCTTGGACGTATGGCATGCCCGAGTTGCTGATCGGCTCGTCCAAACAGCGCGAAAACCTGCCTGGTGTGACCCGCATCGCCGTCCCCGGTTGCAATGTGACGGCCGTCACGCTGGCGCTGGCGCCGGGCATCGCCGCGGGCGTCATCGACCCCGCAGATCTGGTGGCCGTCCTGGCCAATGGCCTTAGCGGGGCTGGCAAAGGGACGAAACCGCACTTGATGGCGTCCGAGATTCTTGGGGCTGCTAGCCCGTATTCCGTCGCCGGAGTGCACCGTCACATTCCCGAAATCAAGCAGAACCTTCGCAAGGCTGGCGGGGCTGACGTCACCATCAGCTTCACCCCGACGCTCGTACCCATGAGCCGGGGGATACTCGCCACCTGCACCGCTCGTTTGACGCCCGGCACCACCGACTCCCAGGTGCGCGATGCCTGGCAGCAGGCCTATGACGGCGAGCCTTTCGTCCACCTGCTGCCAGAAGGCCAGTGGCCGTCAACTGCCATGACCTTGGGCGCCAACACTGCACTCATACAGGTGGCGGTGGACGAGGCGGCCGGACGGGTGGTGGCAATCTGCGCCATAGACAACCTTGTCAAGGGGACGGCCGGAGCGGCTGTTCAATCACTCAACCTGGCTCTTGGTTTGCCCGAGACAATGGGCCTGACAACGATCGGAGTTGCACCATGATTGGCGTCACGTATGCCAAAGGCTTCCGGGCTGCCGGGGTGGTGGCGGGTCAGCGCACTGGGGACGGCCCGGACTTGGCACTGGTGGTCAATGTAGGGGCGCATCCGTCCGCGGCCGCCGTCTTCACCGCCAACCGCTTTGCGGCGGCCCCCGTGCTGTGGAGTCGCAATGTCATGGCGTCGGGCGCCACGCCTACGGTCGCAGTGCTGAACTCGGGCGGTGCGAATGCCTGCACGGGCATTGACGGCATGGCGCAAACCGCCGCCACGGCCCAGCAGGCTGCCGAGGTCATTGGTCGTCAGTCGGGTCAGGTGCTTGTGTGCTCGACGGGCCTGATCGGCAAGTTGCTCAACCTTGACCCGCTGCTGGCGGGCGTGCGCAGTGCTGCTGCCACCATGTCGGCCGACGGCGGTGCCGACGCCGCACGTGCCATCATGACCACCGACACCTACCCCAAGACCGTCGAACTCGATCTGGCCGGTTGGCGAGTCGGCGGCATGGCCAAAGGTGCAGGCATGATCGCGCCGGGGTTGGCCACATTGCTGGTCGTTGTCACCACCGATGCGCTGACTGACAACGCCACCGCTCAGCGCGCCTTGGCCCAAGCCGCCGAGGCAACCTTCAATCGCATCGACGTGGACGGCTGTATGTCAACCAACGACACGCTGATCCTGTTGGCGTCCGGGGAATCGGGTGTGCGGGTCACTCAGGATGACCTGGCCAAGGCCGTCACTGAGGCCTGCCACAACCTGTCCCAGCAGTGCATCGGCGATGCGGAGGGTGCGAGCCACGAGATCGCGATCACCGTGGAGGGGGCGACGTCTGAGGACGCCGCGCTCACCGTCGCCAGGGCCATCGCGCGCTCGAACCTGTTCAAGTGCGCCGTCTTCGGCAACGACCCCAATTGGGGACGCATTCTGTCGGCCGCGGGCACAGTGCCACCCGAAGCAGCACCTTTCGAGGCCGACGAGGTCGACGTGTCGATCAATGGCGTGATGGTTTGCAAAGGTGGCGGTGTCGGCGAGCCACGCGAGGGCGTGGTCATGGCCGGGCAGCGCCGCGTCGACGTGCGCGTCGACCTGCACGCGGGCGTGGCCGACGCCACCATCTACACCAATGATTTGACGTACGACTACGTCAAAGAGAACGCGGAGTACAGCTCGTGATTGATCTAGAACAAGCCAAAGCCAGGGCATCGGTGCTGATTGAAGCGCTGCCCTGGATGGAGAAAGCCAAGGGCACACTGATCGTCGTCAAGTACGGCGGACACGCCATGGAGTCGGACGAGCTGAAGTCGGCCTTCGCGGCCGACATCGCCTTCCTGCGTCTGGCCGGGTTGCGTCCCGTGGTCGTCCATGGCGGTGGCCCGCAAATCTCGACGATGAGCGATCGGCTGGGTATCAAGGCTGAGTTCCGGGCGGGGCTGCGCGTCACTACACCCGAGGCCATGGATGTCGTGCGAATGGTTCTCATGGGTCAGGTGAACCGCGAGGTGGTCAATCTGGTCAACCAGCACGGACCGCTGGCGGTTGGCCTTTCTGGTGAGGACGCCGGGTTGTTCACGGCCCAGCCGGCGCGCGTCATTGTCGATGGTGAGGACGTCGACCTCGGTCTGGTGGGCGACATCGCTTCGGTGCGGCCTGCGGCTGTTCTCGATATCATCGGCGCGGGCCGGGTACCCGTCATCGCCACCGTTGCCCCCGGTGCCGATGGCCAGATCTACAACGTCAACGCCGATACTGCGGCCGCCGCGTTGGCCGTCGCCCTGGGTGCGCGGCGGCTGGTCATGCTGACGGACGTGCCCGGGCTGTACGCCGATTGGCCGGCCCGCACGAAGCTGCTGCAAGAAGTCAGCGTGGGTGACTTGACGCGATTGTTGCCCAGCCTGGACGCAGGGATGCGCCCCAAGATGGAGGCCTGCCTGCGGGCGGTCAACGGTGGCGTTCGCAAGGCAACGGTGCTGGATGGACGGGTGCCGCACGCGCTGCTGCTTGAGGTGTTCACCAACGAGGGCGTCGGAACCATGGTTCGGGCGGACGAGGGAGATGGCGATGAGTAACGCGACATGGACGGATCGCTACTCGGCGGCATTGGCGAACACCTTTGGGCCACCGCGCCGGGTGCTTTCGAAGGGGGCTGGTACGCAGGTATGGGACACCGATGGCCGGCAATACACAGATTTTCTTTCTGGTATCGCGGTCAATGTGTTGGGCCACTGCCATCCGGCCGTGGTCGCGGCGATGATCGGGCAAGCCGGCTCGCTCGACCACATTTCGAACTTCTTCGCCAGCCAGCCTCAAATCCGTTTGGCCGAGGCGCTGGTCCGGTTGGTGACGGCGTCATCGCCTGGTACACCGGCCCGCGTCTTTTTCGCCAACTCCGGCAGCGAGGCCAACGAGGCCGGGTTCAAATTGACGCGTCTGACGGGGCGCCGGCGCATCATCGCGATGGAGGGCTCCTTCCACGGGCGCACCCTCGGGGCACTGGCGCTGACCAGCAAGTCCGCCTATCGCGCGCCCTTCGCGCCGCTTCCCGGGGATGTGACGTTCGTCCCATACGGTGACGCCACTGCGCTGGCCAATGTGTTGGATGGGACGGTCGCCGCCGTCATCGTCGAACCTGTCCAGGGTGAAAGCGGGGTGGTGCCGGCGCCTCCAGGCTTCTTGACTGAAGTGCGTGCTCTGACCACCAAGGCCGGCGCATTGATGTGGGTGGATGAGGTGCAAACCGGCATGGGGCGCTGTGGTGAGTGGCTTGTTTCCGTCGCCGACGGTGTGACACCGGACATCGTCACCGTGGCAAAAGGCCTGGGCAACGGCTTCCCGATCGGGGCCTGCCTGGCGGTTGGCCCGGCCGCCGGCTTGTTCACCCCAGGCAGCCATGGCTCGACGTTCGGCGGAAACCCGGTTGGGGCGGCTGTGGGCCTGGCTGTGATTCGCGCCATCGAGAAGGACAACCTGCTGGCGCGCAGTCGTGAGTTGGGGGAGTATTTGGCCCAGGCGGTCATGGCCTTGCATAGTCCCGACATCAAGGAAGTCCGGGGCCGCGGGCTTCTGCGCGGCATAGTGCTGAACCGTCCCATCGCGCGTGCCGTCAATGACGGGCTGCTGGAGGTCGGTTGGATAGTCAACGCCCCGTGTGATGACGTCTTGCGCGTCGCCCCGCCGCTCATTGTCACGGCGGCGGAACTGCACGGGTTCGCCAAGGCACTGGGCGGCGTGCTTCATAGTCTAGAGTCGGAGTAATGATGGCATTGTCACGGGCCGCTCGGCAGGCCAAGATCAAAGAGCTGATCGCCCAAAACCAGATCGGCTCACAGGCTGAACTGTCGGTGCTGCTGGCCGACGAAGGAGTCGTCGTCAGTCAAGGGACGCTGAGCCGCGACCTGCTGGATATCGGCGCGGCGCGAGTGCGAGGCGCGGGCGGTTCTCTCGTGTATGTGCGCCATGATGGTGCCGGCGATGCCTATGCGCGGCTGGCCAAGTTGTGCGTCGAGGCCGTTGCGGCGGCCGACGCGTCGGCCAACATTGCGGTGCTGCGCACACCGCCGGGGGCCGGCCAGTACCTGGCATGGGCCATCGATCAGGTACGGCCGCCGACGATTGTCGGCACCATCGCCGGTGACGACACGGTGCTGGTGGTTTCCCGCGATCCGGTGGGCGGCGCGGCGGTTGCCGAATGGTTCTTGAGCATGGCGGCCAGCGGCGTCCCAGAACCGGTGGGTGCAGCATGAGCGGCCATGAGCAAGGGCGCCTGTGGGGCGGACGGTTCGCCACGGCGCCATCGGATGCCATGGCCGCCTTGTCCCGTTCGACGCATTTCGACTGGCGGTTGGCCGGCCTTGACATCGAAGGGTCGTTGGCCCACGCGGCGGCACTGCGCCAGGCCGGCTTGCTGACCGGTGACGAGTACGACCAGTTGACGGCGGCGCTGCGCCAGTTGGCCCAGAATGTGGCGGATGGAACCTTCACCCCGTCCCCCAGCGACGAGGACGTCCATGGCGCGCTGGAGCGCGGGTTGATCGAGATCGCCGGCCCGGAGTTGGGTGGACGCCTTAGGGCCGGCCGCAGCCGCAATGACCAGATCGCCACATTGATCAGGCTGTACCTCAGGCAAGCCAACGCTGGGTTGACGGTACGCCTGGGCGACCTGATCGAGGCCCTGGTTTCGCAGGCGGAGGCCCACCCAGGCGCCATAATGCCTGGTCGCACACATATGCAGCCGGCTCAACCGGTGTTGCTGGCGCATCATCTGCTGGCGCACGCCTGGCCGCTACTACGCGACATTGACCGCCTGCGCGACCTGGGGCGCCGCCTTGACGCCAGCCCCTACGGTGGCGCGGCGCTGGCGGGCACTTCGCTTGGGCTCGACGCGGGGCTGGTGGCAAAAGAGCTCGGCTTTGCTGCCGTCGTCCCCAATTCCATCGACGGCACATCGGCTCGCGACGGCGTGGCCGAAGAGGCCTATGTGCTGGCGCAGATCGGCGTCGACCTTTCGCGCCTGGCCGAGGACGTCATCATCTGGTGTACGCCGGAGTTCGGTTTCGCCGCTCTCGACGACGCATGGTCGACGGGTTCGTCGATCATGCCGCAGAAGAAGAACCCGGACGTCGCCGAGCTGGCTCGCGGGAAGGCCGGGCGTCTGATCGGCAACCTCGCCGGTCTGATGAGCACGCTCAAGGGCCTGCCGCTGGCCTATGACCGTGATTTGCAGGAGGACAAGGAGCCCATCTTCGACGGGATCGACCAGTTGGAACTGCTGTTGCCGGCGGTGACGGGCATGGTGGCCACTTTGCGCTTCGATGAGGCGCGGATGCGGGCGGCAGCGGGCTTTGGCTTCACCCTGGCCACGGACATGGCCGACTGGCTGGTGCGTCAAGGCGTGCCTTTCGCGCGGGCCCATGACGTGGCCGGCGCGGCTGTGGCGTTTTGCGAATCCAACGGCATCGACCTGCCAGACCTGACCGACGCCCAGTTGGCCGCCATCGACCCGGCGCTGACCCCGGCGGTGCGCGACGTCCTGACGCTGGACGGCTCAGTCAAGGCAAGGGACGGCGAAGGCGGCACGGCCCCCGCCCGAGTAGCAGAGCAGATCCTGCGACTACGCTCGGCTGCGCGCAGGATGACGTAGTTAATGGCCCAGTGCATCCCAACACCCAGCCCCATCATGCGGAGCACCCCAATCCATGTGGCACCCCGATCCGCCATTCTGTGAGTGGCACCCCGATCCGTCATCCTGTGTAGCACCCCGATCCGTCATTCTGTGTAGCACCCCAATCCCGTCATTCTGCGCGGAACGCAGTGGAGTCGCAGAATCTGCCCAATCCTTTCCCGTAGGCTAGAACGCGTGAACGCATTGCTTGACGACCTGGCCTGGCGGGGGTTCCTCGCCCATACCACCGATCTGGAAGCCCTGGCGGCCGATCTTGACGCCGGGTCAATTCGTTTCTACGTGGGCTTCGACCCGACGGCGCCCAGCATCCACATGGGCAACCTTGTGCAGATGATGCTTGCGCGGCGTTTCCAGGCGGCGGGGCACCGTCCCGTCCTCGTGGTGGGTGGTTCGACCGGCATGATAGGCGACCCCAAGCAGACCGGCGAGCGCGTCCTCAACGAGAAAGAGACCGTCCAGGCTTGGGTCAAGCGCATCGGTGACCAGGTCTCGCGCTACGTCGATTTTGACGGCCCGGCCGCCGCTATCGTCGTGAACAACTACGACTGGACGGTCGACCTCGGCACGCTTGATTTCCTCCGTGACATCGGCAAATACTTTTCCGTCAACCGTATGCTCGACCGTGAGGTGGTCAAGTCGCGTCTCGAATCGGGAATCTCGTACACCGAATTCAGCTATGTGCTGCTGCAGTCGCTGGACTACCTGGAGTTGTTCCGGCGTCATGGGTGCATTCTGCAAACCGGCGGTTCCGACCAATGGGGCAATATCACTGCCGGTGTCGAGTTGATCCGCCGGGTCGAGGGCGCGCGCGTCCACGCCCTTGCCACGCCGCTGCTGACCAAGGCGGACGGCACCAAGTTCGGCAAGACCGAGTCCGGCACCGTCTGGCTGGACCCGGCGCTGACCAGCCCTTATGCCTTCCACCAGTTTTTCCTGAACGCCGAAGACGAGATGGTCGTCGACTACCTGAAGGTGTTCTCTGAGCGCACCCACGACGAGATCGACGAGTTGGCTCGCGTGACCAAGGAGCAGCCGCATCTGCGGGCGGCGCAAAAGGCGTTGGCCGACGACGTCACCGACCTGGTGCATGGCGAGCCTGCCCGCATCGGCGCTACCACCGCTGCCGACGCCCTGTTCGGGCGCGGTGACCTGCGCACCATCGACGCCGCGCTGATGGCCCAGTTGGCTGGCGAGTTGCATGCCGCGCAGGTGTCGTCGCAAGACGGCCAGATGCCATCGGTCATCGACGCGCTTGCCGCCTCGAAGGTCGTCTCGTCGCGCGGGGAAGCCCGCCGTGCCATCCAAGAGGGCGGCGCCTACGTCAACAATCTGAAAGTCACCGACGTCGACGCCAGAATCAGTGGCGACGACCTGCTCGCTGGAGGCTATGTTGTCGTCCGTCGCGGCAAGAAGACGGTGGGCATGCTCCAGATCCACAGCTGACAAGCCCACTTGTGTTGTTGCGGTGATGCCTGGTAATCTAACGGGACGCGTTGGAGCACACAAGCTCCGCGCCACCACTCGTCCAATCCGAACTAGGCGTGGCCCCCGCATCGCGGGTGTGGCTCCCAAGCGGTAAGGGTCCGGAAAACTCCGACTTGATCGGGGTCAAAAAACACGGTAGAGTGGATCGAGTTGCCCCAAGCCCGGCTGGAAGGTCTGGCGCGGGACGCACCCGAAACCTGAGAACTCAACAGCGTGCTTAAAAGTCAATGCCAATAATGCACAAAACCGTGC